>JAYTBD010000034.1:0-2369 GCA_043737155.1 Fimbriiglobus sp.
GTGGTCTGCGACCACCGGCTAATCTCTGCGATCCCTCCGGGATCAAAACAATAGGAACGTTGCCCCTTACTTCAGACCACACCCCACACCCCACACCCCGAATGTTCGCCCTCCGACTCCGTAGCGCTTTCAAACTCGGCCTGCGCAGCTTGTGGGGCCACCCCCTGCGCTCGGGGCTGACGGCTCTCGGGATCATCCTCGGCGTCGCCTCGGTCATCATCATGCTCGCCGTCGGCGAAGCGGCCCGCTACCAAGCCCTCAAGCAACTCGAAGACCTCGGGGTGAACACGATCCTGCTGCGGAGCGTGAAACCGGGCGACGACGCGCAGGAAACCAAGGGCACCGACCAACTCTCGTACGGGCTGACCTTCGCCGACCTCGAGCGCATCCGCGGCACGGTGCCGACCGTCACCGCGGCGACGCCGATGCGCGATTACCGCAAGACGATCCGCTACCGCGATAAAAAACTCGATGCGCGCTTGGCCGGGGTCATGCCCGACTTCTTCGCGCAGAACAACCTCGTGATCCTGCGCGGCCGGGCCATCTCCGCCGTCGACAACAACATCATGGACAACGTCGCGGTCATCGGCGCCTCCGCGGCCGAATTCCTCTTCCCGGCCGTCGATCCCGTCGGCCGGACCGTGAGCGTGGACGGCTTTGGCGAGCAACTGACTTTCACGATCATCGGCGTGTCGGAGGATAAAACTTTGGCCACCGGCGGCGATACCGGGGCGAACGCGGACTACAGCAAAGTCCTGTTCATCCCGTTCGCCACCGATCGCGCCCGCTTCGGACGCGAGTTGATCTCCGCCAAGGCGGGGTCGTTCTCGATCGAGCGTTTGGAAGTGAGCCAAATCACGGTGTCGGTGGACGACGTGAAGAACGTGCCGCGAACGGCGGCGGTCATCCAATCGATCATCGACAAGTACCACCCGAATAAGGATGTGGTGGTCGTCGTGCCGCTGGAACTCCTGGAGAAAGCCGAGCAGACCCAGCGGATGTTCACCCTGATCCTCGGAGCCATCGCGGGGATCTCACTGGTCGTCGGCGGCATCGGCATCATGAACATCATGCTCGCCACCGTGACGGAGCGGACGCGGGAAATCGGAATCCGCCGAGCGCTGGGGGCGAAACAGCGCGACATCGCCGCGCAGTTCCTGATCGAGACGCTCGTCCTCACCGGCTTCGGCGGGCTGATCGGCATCGCTCTCGGCGTCGGGGGCGCCTATCTCCTGTCGTACGCCTTCGGGGTGCCGACGATCATCCGCATCTGGTCGCCGGCGTTGGCGTTCGGCGTTTCCATGCTCGTCGGGTTGATTTCCGGCAGTCTCCCGGCCCACCGCGCGGCCCGCCTCGATCCGATCGAAGCACTCCGGCACAATTGAACGCTCGGACTCTATTGTCACTGCGCGGAGCATCGCCGCGGCGGAGTCGCGGCCGAATCGCTTTTGCAGCCGTCGCACCATCGGATAGCCGAGCCGGGCAAGGAAATGATTCGGCCGGGAAAAGGCGGTGATGTCGTACCAGACGCCGCCGTCGGCGGGGTCGTATTGGACGAGGAATCGCTCTTCGCCGCTCTCGACGTGGCCGGGCAAGGTCCCGTAGGCGAACCCGAATTCGCGGCCGTGCTCATCGATCACATAGACGATTCGGCACGCGTTGAGCCACCAGCAGCCCAGCGCGCGACCCATCACCGCCACGACCGCACCGGTCTCGATCGGCGTGTCGCGCGGCCACGCCTCGACCCATCCGAGTTGGAACTCTTCCCATCTTCGCAGGGCATGGATCGCGGCTGCGAAGGTGGCCCCCCCTCGCCGAGCTTGACGCATGTGCGATCTACTACGTAGCCGGCGGGCGGAGTGGTGGCGGTCGCGCCGACCGCGGCGTAGCTGAAGGGGAGCTCGGCTTGCGCTTCCACGAATCGACGGATTGAATCGAGCGGGGGTTTCCGGAGCGATAGCATCGGCCGATCAATCCGCTTTGGGGTCCGACGACTGGGCCGCTTCCGGGGGAGTCGGAGGCCGCTGCGGCTGCCTCTGTTGACACTTCGGCGGACCGAGGATTTCCTGGAGTACAACCGCCATCGGCATAGAGTTGGCGTTGCCTAGTAAGGCGACCAACTGCCGGCCGAATGGCGTCGTCGCCCCGGTGTTGCGCTCTTTGTACTTCGTGACTCCCGAGATCGACCGCACCGCCGCCGTGACGACGGGTGCTCCGCCCCGGGCGGTGATCGGTGAGACGGTTGGGGGCGCGAAAGTCGGAGACACCACTGCGGCGACCGGCAAGTCGTCGGCGGGATTCATCGAACGGGATTGGATCGGCGCCGCGGTCGTTTCGAACGTCGTGGGCGCCGATTCGCCGAGGCGGAC
>JAYTBD010000035.1:0-5918 GCA_043737155.1 Fimbriiglobus sp.
TGGTCACGCCGGAACGCGAGACGCCCACGATCTGGACGATCGCGGGCGGTGGGGTATTGCTCGTAGCGCTCGCGTGGAAATACGCACCGCGCAACGGCGTCAGTAAACCTGCTCGGACGGAATGATCCCGCTGCCATCTTTGATGCGCAGCACCGTGATGTACTCGCCGTTGGGCTTCTTGGCGAATTGGATAACGCCGCTCACTTCGACCCAATCGTGGTGCTTGAACTTGGTCTTGAACGTATCCGCGAGGCTCGGCCGGTCGACTTTGATGATCGCCTTCAACGGGACGGCATCGGTCGCGCAGCAGGTGATCTTCATGTAGAAAAGCCCGAATTCATCGGGGATACCCGTGATCCCGAGTTGCCCTTTGATCCGCGCCGGCGTGCCTTCGAGCGCGCGGCGTTTGTCCTCCGACGCCGCCGCGATGCTCAAGCTGCCGAAATCGTAGGTCGCTTCGCCGCCGCGCTCGGCGACATCGGTCAGTTGCCCGAGGGCATCGAACCGGCCCACCCGGCCATCAATGTAACCCGCGCTGAAAGTCTTGTTGGGAAGCCCCATCAGGAACAGCACGATGGGGAAGGCCAGCACGATGGCGCGCCAATAAATGTTGCCGTGGGCATGGTCCTCGGCGGTGTGGTCCGCATCTTCGTCGGCGTGCGCCGGATGATCGCACTCTTCCCCGGGTTTGTGATCGTGGTGCGAGTGGGCGTGATCGTGCTGGTGATCGCCGCCGACGGATCGCCACAGGCAGACGCCGCGGACCGCGGTGACCATCAGCAACCCGATCCCCCCGATCATAACCGGGGTAAAAAACTGCGGGGCGAGGATGTGCTTCAACATGTCGAAGTGGAACATGAGGATCGCGACGGTCCCGAACGCCCCACAAATGAAGATCGTCAGGAGTTGCTCGAGATAGTAATCGGCCGAGCCGTGAGCGTGCTCGTGGTGGTCGTGGCCGGCGCCTTGCGGTGCGGCCGGATCGATGATGTGATCCATCGCGAATCCTCCGGAGCGGGTATAAGTCACTTGCCGACGGCGACCGTTTCGGCTTCGCCGGTCTTGGCCGGGTTGTAAAGTTGGTGGACGACGTTGCTGTAGACGAACACTTGAATGACCACGCACGGGACGATGGCCGCGATCAACTTCCAACGGAACACGCGCGTGTACATGAGCAGCAATTTGATGTCGAGCATCGGCCCGAGCACCAAGAACGAGAGCTTCGCGGAGACGCTCGCTTTCGTGAAGCTCGCCGCGAGGAAAGCGTCCGCTTCGCTGCAGAGGCAGAGCAGCACCGCGAGGGCCATCATCGCCGGGATCGCCACGAGCGGCTGCGATCGCGACATATCTTCGAATGTCGTCACCCACACCGGGTTCGTCCGCATCAGCGCGGCCAGCGCCGAACCGAGAATCAGGAACACCGTGATGTCCATGAAGTCGCTCAGGGCGACCGACGTAATATTGTTGATTCGCTGGAACAACGTCCGCTTCGATTTCGCCGGCGGTGCGACTTCCACCACGGTGAGGGACAGTTTCGGCTTGGCGACCCGCTGGGGTAGGGCCGCATCGGTGAGAAGCCGGCCCTTGCTCCGCTTCTCGACGAAGTGGATGGCGAAGCCCGTCATGCACGCGACGACGTAGCCCATCCCCGCCCGCAGCAGCACCATTGGCCAGCCGAGTGAATCGCCCTCGGGCCCGACTTGGAATTCTTTGAAAGCATACCACGTACTCATCAGCACGATGACGTTCACGATCGGCCCCGCCAGCATGTAGGCCACGCAACACGAGAGCGGGAGACCTTTCCGCAACAATCTGCGCATCACGACGACGATACCGCACTCGCACATCGGGAAGACGAGCCCCAATGCACCGCCGATCAGCACCGCCGGCACGAAGTGCTTGGGAAGGAATTTGGAGATCGCGTCTTGCGGGAGCAGCTCTTCGAGAATCCCGGCGATCAGCGCCCCGAGCAGGATGAACGGCATCGCCTGCCAGACGACGGCGATGAAGTTGATGACGAAATCTTGAATGACGCTCGGGTCCACGATGGCCTTTCCGACGGGGGCGTGCGGCTGCTAGAAATTCTACGCCCCGCGCGGGAACCCGGTTCAATGCGCGTGGGGATATTGTCCGTCGCCGTGGTCCGCCGAGCAAGCGTCCCGGGTGACGACGGCTCCGAAAAAATTCTGCCGGATCGCCTTGAGGGCGAGGCTGGCTGCGAACCAGCCGACGACCACCAGCACGATGGCCCCGGCCGGGCCGACGGGCAAGGCGTCCGACCCGTTGATCGAGATGCCCATCTTGGTGCTGAGGTTGTAACCGGCCAACCCGGCCAGCACGCTGCCAGCGCAGGTGAACCAGAACATCCGGCGCAAATTGCGGGACACGTTCGCCGCCGCGGCCGCCGGGACAATCAGCAAAGCGTTGATGAGCAGGATGCCAACGGCGCGGATCGACAAGTTCACGACCATCGCCAGCAACACGATGAACAGGTAGTTGTTCAGCCGCACGGCGAGGCCACGCGACCGTGCCAAGCTGGGATTGAAGCTGCCGAAGACGAAGCTGTTGTAGCGGCCACCGACGATGAGCACCGTGGCGATTGCCAAGAGCCCCAGGATCAACAAATCTTTCTCGGTGATACTCGTGAGGTCGCCGAAGAGATAGCCTTCGAGATCGAAGGTCACGATCTTCCGCAGCGGTCGCAAGAGCAGGGCGGCCAATCCCAAGGCGAAGGCGAAGAAGACGCCGATGACGGTGTCGTTCGCCAAGTTGGTCTTCTCGCGCACGAAGGCGATGAGGATACCGGACACGGCGCCGACGGCGCACATCGCGAGCGGCACCACCCAGAGATACGGCTCCACCGCTTGGCCCGAAGTCGCCCCCGTGGCGAGGATGATACCGAGGAGGGCGAGCGACACCCCCGCGAACGCGGTATGGGCCATCGCATCGCTGAAGAATGCCATCCGATTGCCGATGACGAGTGAGCCGACGATTCCGCAAGTCAGACTCACGAGCATCACGGCGAGCACGGCGCGGATCTCGAACGGGAACACCCGGCTCTCCGGCGAACTGAGCGCGGCGGCGAGCGACTCGATGGCCGTCTTCATCCAGTCTTCCATCAGCGGCCCATCCGTTCCGCGGCCGCGTGGAGTAGCACCATTGCCTCACGGGCCTCGGCGACGGTGGTCACGAGGGGTGGGGAAATCCGAACGACCTTCTTCGCCAGCGGTCCGAGCAGGTGGACCCCGTCGGCCGTGCCGCCGGTACCGAGGTAGGACTGCAGCACGAACCGGTTCGCCCATTCGGGCGATTGGAATTCCACACCCCATACCATCCCGCCGAGTTCACCACGAACGTGGGCGACGAACGGGTATCGTTTCAACTCGAGCAGGCCGGCTTCCAGCACGGCCGAAGTTTTGCTGCTCCGCCCGAGGATGTCCTCCGCTTCGAATTCGTCGAGGGTGGCCAGCACGGCGGCGCACTGGAGCGGGTTCGCGCTCCACGTGTCCGATCCTTCGCCGTATTCCAGCGCGTCGAAAATGTCCCTTCGCCCGACGACCGCCGCCACAGGGACACCGTTGCCGAGCCCTTTGCCGAGCACGACGAGATCCGGTTCGAGTCCGTAGGTTTCGAACGCGAACATCGCGCCGGTGCGTCCGAAGTTCGATTGCACCTCGTCGAGGATGAACACGATGTCGTGCTCCCGGCAGAATCGCTGCAGCATTTGCAAGTAAGCCTTGGGTGGGTGGTACGATCCGCCGCCGCCTAGGTACGGTTCGGTGATCAGCGCGCCGATCTTCCGCCCGATCTGGTGCGCGAGTGCATTCAACTCCGCTTCGTACGGGGCCGGGTCGAAGGGTTCGTCGCGTTGACTCACATCGCGGCACTCGTCCATCGGGAAGCGGATGAATTTCACACGCGGATCGCGCTCCGCGTCGGTCTCGGAGCCGGTGACGGCGTTCGACAGTCCCTTTTTGCCGTGGAAGCCATAACGAGTTGCCAAGATAAACGGTCGTGTGCGATCCTTCGCCATCGCCGCCCAAAGCGCTTTCTGAATTGCCTCGGAACCGGACGCGGCCCACATCACTTGCTCCATGCGCGCGCCCCCGGGGCGTTCCCGGAGAGTCGCTGCGAGGCGTTCGCTCGCGGCGGTCTCCAGCGGCGTCACGGCGTTGTACGCGGAGAAAGCGGTACCCGGGAAATAGCCCGGCGGTACGACTGACACCGGCTTGTCACCATCCCACCCCATATACTCCCGGAATCGCCCCATCCACCGGACGGGGTTGTGCCCGAGGTTCGCGACCAGCACTCCGGAGGTGAAGTCGAACAGCCGCTTGCCTTCGGGTGTCCAGTGGTAAATACCCGCGCTGCGCGCGAGCACCGCCTGCGTCGGTGTGAAAGTCCGCTGCGAACGCGGCACGGTTCGACCCGCCTCCGTACGGATGCGATTGGATAGCGGTTCGTCGGGATGTTGTATCGGGGCGTTCATGCGGATTGATCTTAGCCACCGCGGCCCGCACTTCAAACCGGCGGGGCGTACAGAACCCGTCGGACCGCTTCACCGGGGCGATGGAGCACCAATCCGCCGTCGGGTGTATTCACCGTAACGAGACAGCTCGGATGCCCGGCCGCGTGCTGCTTCAGGATCGCTTCCATCGCTTGGACGATGGCCACGCAGTTCCGGTCGGCCGCGAGGTCGTTGTACTCTAGCGCCGCTATTTCACGGAGTCGATCCGCTCGTTCCGAACTCGGTCCGCCGTACTCGACGTGGGCGACTTCCGCGAAGAAGCGCCCGATCACTTCGATGCCGTAACCGCGCTGGCTCCGTTCGCCCCACGGCTCCAGAAACGTCCCGTTGTAATGGTGGTTCGGCGTGTTCTTCAACTCGCTCGGCGTGCGGCCTTCGACGGTGAGTTCCACGCCGCGTTTCCGCTGGTGGGCGATCCAGAGGCCGTTGTCGAACCGGAACTGCACCTCTTGATCGACGTAGCCGGGGAAGTTGTCGGGCGTCACCCAACTCGTGTGGATGTCGAACGTCGCCTCGCGGCCGTCGGGGTACGCGTAGGTCACTTGCAACTGCACCGAGTCCCAGGTGTCGCCGTCGGCGCGGCCGACCAACCCCCGTTGACCCGTCGCCGCGATCCGCGTCAGCTCGCACTCGCCGCCGAACGTGAAGTCGATCAGCTTCAAGTAGTGGACCGCGACGTACGTCCCTGGATTGCGGCCGGCGATCCACTCGGCGAACTGGCCGCCGCTGATCGACTTCGGCTCCAGCAGCGAACAGTAGCCGTTGTTCACGTGCTTCAGCGTCCCGTCGGCGACGTGCGTCCGCAGCTTCTTGTGATCCGGATCGAGCAGCTTGTGGTACACGACCTTGGCGAGGACGTTCCGTCGCCGGGCGACTTCCACCAGTCGGTCGAGTTCGACCAGCGTCAACACCGACGGTTTCTCAATGAGCACGTGCTTACCGGCGGACAGGGCGGTGAATGCCGCGTCGAAATGCCGGTCGTCGGGGGACGCCACGCAGACCGCATCGACATCGGACACGACCAAGTGCTCGACGGCGTCGGCGCCGGTGAAGCTCGCGAAGTCCCGCAGTCCGACCGGTGCCGTTGCGCGGTAGCGCTCGGCCCGGATTCCCGTCCGCGTCGCCACGCCGCTCAGCTCGACTTCGACCGCTCCGGTGGAGCGCTGGAACAACCCGCGTCCGGCGACGGTTTCGAAGAACGGGCGGTACGTCTCGTCGAAGATCATTCCGAGGCCGACCATCCCGACCCGGATTGTCGCCTGCGATTTCAGGCTCATTCGCGCCCTCCGTGTAAACATAATTGGCATTATCGGACGTTGGACGGAGGGTGCCGAATCCGACTAGGGCCGCTCGAGTTCGAACAAATCCGTCGTCCGACACCAGAACGATT
>JAYTBD010000036.1:0-2367 GCA_043737155.1 Fimbriiglobus sp.
TGCTCGGCTTCGGCTTCTACCGACTCGCCGGCATCAAAGACAAGATGTACCGCTTGGTCATCGGGGCGGTCGTCGGGGCCATCGGCGTCTACCTCGCCATCAGCTACATCGACGCGTTCCCGAGTCTCGCCGACAAAGCCGACCAACAGAAGTTCGCCACGATCTTGTTGCTCGGCTTGCCGTTCTTTTACCTGCTCGCGTTCTGCGGGGAGACGGAAGAATCGGAAGTCGAAATCGCCGCGCTCTGCGCCGGACTCGGCGTCGGCTTGTATCTGTTGCGCTTGTCCTCGGAGTTGCCCGAGTCGGGCGACAAGCTCATCTTCTTGGTGCCGCTGATCCTCTATTACGTCTACGTGGTCCGCGTTCTGCCGGGCTTACGCGTCTTCAAGCACACCCTGCGCGGCTACGGCAACTTGTCGCTGCGGCGGATCCAAGAAGCGATCGCGTCGTTCGGCCGGGCGCTGCAGCTCGACAAGAAGAACGACATGGCCATGAAGGGCCTCTTCGAGTTGCACCGCAAAGTGGACGTGTCGAAACTCGACGGCAACACCCAGCAATTGCTGAACTTCGACTTCTGTTTGAAGCTGGCCCAAAGCCATTTGATCCAAGAGCGCGCCCCGACGGCGGGCGAGCGCGAAGAAGCGGTGCGACTCTTGGATACGGTCGAGCGCTACAAGCCGGCGCTGTTGGCGCGGACAGATTATTTGAAGGCCGTGGCGCAGACGCACGCCAAGGATTACGACCTCGCGGCGGGTTACTTGAACCGACTGCTCGACCCCGAGGAGCCGTACGTGCAGACCGTGCGCCAAGAGGTGCTCTACCCCGCTTACGGCTTAGCACTGCGGCAACATCCGGAACTCGTCCGGCGGCTCGGTGAGGAATTGTTGGAGAAACCGGGCCGGCGCATGGAAGCGATCTCCGCGGTGGAACGCCGGTTGGTCACGAACCCGGACGACGACGAAGCGATGGAACTGCGACAAAGTCTGTATTCGACCCTATCGGAACCGGAGTTCGTGTCCGCCTGCGCGCACGGTGCACCAGAATTTTTCAACTACGAACACGCCGAACAACTCGGACTAGCGCTGCTCGACGGCGACCAACCCGATCGCGGTATGGCGTACTTGCGCATGGCCGGGCGCGGGTTGCCGACGCGCGGGCCGGGCATCTTCACGAAGCTCGCCGAGGTCGCGACGGAGCGCGGGCAAGCCGAGGAAGCCCACGGCTACTGGGATCAGGTGAAGCGCAGCGGGGTCACGGCCGGGCCGACGCGGTTGGCTCCCGCCGAGCAAGCGTTCTACTTCGCCGGATTACGGAAGATCATCGACGAAGCCACGGCACGGGGCGATTACGACGCGGCCATCGACAATCAGCGATTGCTCATCGAAGGCGGCAAAGAGGACGTCAACACCCTCCGGCACTTGGCCGAGTTGCACGCGAAGGGCGGGGACGTGCTGAACGCGCTGCTCATCGTCGAACGCGGCTTGATCTATGCGAAGGCGGACGCCGACCTGCTGGCGAAGAAGGAGTCGTACTACTTCTCGGTCGATCCGGAGCGCGTCCGCGCGGCGAAGGACAAGATCGCCTCGTGGTTCGACGTGGGCTACTGCACGCGTAAGGTCCAAGCGGTGTCGAATCTCGCCGAGCCGGACTTGGACACTTTGGATTGGGGCCTGCACTTGGCCAAGATCGCCCGCATCGTGCAGCCGAACTTGCATTCGGTGATGGTCGCCGAGGCGCGGATCCTCATGCGCAAGGGCGAACGCGATCAGGCCATCCAGATTCTCGAAGACATCCGCGAGCAACCCAAGGGCAGCGGTGACGAAGAGGACGCGTGGTTCCTCGCGACGCGTTTGCTCGCCGATCTGTATCTGAATGAACTTCAGCGGCCCGACTTGGCGATCGTGGCGTACACATCCTACCGCGAGTATCAGAAAAGCGGGGCGGAGACGCTGTTCCAACTCGCCCGGGCCTACGAGGCGAACGACAATATCCCGGCCGCGATCAAGATTTACGAAGCGGTCACGGCGTACGAAAAGCACCCGCGCTATTACGATGCCACCGAAGCCGTGCGGAAGTTGAAGGGGAATTGAGGCGACTCCGTTACTGATTGTCAAGCTAGTATTGCCATCGAACTCTTCGCCCCAGCGGGGCCGACTTACTTAGCCCAGGGCGGAAGCCCTGGGTACGAGACAACCCGTCTTCCGCCCTGAAGGGGCCGGCGTGGTTGGTGGACCGGAAGCTGGCCCTTTCAGGGCAGGAATTATTCGATCCCGATACCCAGGGCTTCCGCCCTGGGCTAAGTAAGTCGGCCCCGCTGGGGCGAAGAGTTCGATGGCAATACTAGCTTGACAATCAGTAACGGAGTCG
>JAYTBD010000037.1:0-2366 GCA_043737155.1 Fimbriiglobus sp.
CAGGTGGATGGCAATCTTGTGCTTGGGCGTCATGCCGGTACTCCTGGGGGATCAGGAGTAGCTTAGTGCATTCCAGATAAGCTGCAATGAACCACTAGCGGGGTGTTGAAATACGGGCCGTTTCCTTCGGAATCAGCCCGTCTCCGCGATACTCCAGGAGTCCCGGTCGCCGAGGCTCGCTCGGCGACTCCGACTCCGCTCCGGCCTCCGATCCCTCCCCGCCTTCAACCGGCCGGGGCCAACTTGCGGAGTCGGACCAAGTTGTAAGCCGCCGCCGCCAGTTCCAACGCCTGCTGCAACTTCCACCTCCCCACCGTCCGACTCCGACCGGCCCCCGCCACTCCCTTCAACCACCCGAACACTTCCTCGATCTTCTTCCGGCACTTCTGGCTCAACCGATACGCTTCGCTCTCCATCCTCGACTGCATCCGCTGCCGCGCCTCGATCCCCGCCTTCTGCTTGGGATACGCGACCGCGGGATCGCGCGGCGCTTTCACCAGCGGCACGTGCGGCTCGATCGAACGCGTCTCCAACTCCATCAAGAACTCCCCGCTGTCGTAGCCTTTGTCCGCCCCCAGCGTCTTCGGCGTCTTCCCGTGCTTCGATTTCAGCTTGTCCACCAGCTCCAACGCCGCCGTCCGCTCCGCCGTGCCGTTCGCTTCCGTCGCTTGAATCCCCACGATCAACCCGTTGCGATTCTCGTTCAACGCCTGCCCCATATGCGACAGCTTCGCCTCCTTCCCCATCCCCTTGCGGTACAGCTTCGCCTCCGGATCCGTTTGGCTTCGGTGCGTCTCGTTCGTCCGCTTCTGGCCGTGGAAATCGACCTCGGGGTTGCTCGGCTTGAACCCGTTGCCGTCCGGCGTCGGTGCCGGTGACGACCCGCTGTCACCCGCTGACGGCCCGCTGTCACTCGGCGGATTCTCCGGCGGGGTCGCCGGGATCGGCTGGAAACTCTTGGCCGACGCGAAGCTCTCGATCGGCGTGCCGTCGACGCGGAAATGCTCGCTGCACAGGCCCGCGGTGAAGGCTTCCGCCACCACCGCGTCGAAGAACGCCCGGGTCAAACCGCCGTCGTCGAGGCGTTTGCGATTGTGCGAAAGCACGGCGTGGTCGAACGCCTCTTCGCTCGGCTGCAAATCGAGGAACCAGCGGAAGAGCAGGTCGGTGTCGATGCGCTCGCAGAGCTGCCGCTCGCTGCGGATGGTGTAGAGGGCGAGGAGCAACTGGGCTTTGAGCAGGCGTTCCGGCGGCACGCTCGGCCGGCCGATGCGGCTGTAGCACTTGGCGAATTCGCCCGAGAGCGAAGCCAGGATGCGATCGGTCCGACGCTTGACATCCCGCAGCGGATGGTCCGCCCGGATGCGGTCCTCGACGTCGAAGGTGTGGAACAGCGCCGGCCGCTCGTCGGTCCGACCACGCATCGCAAATCCCCCCGGAGATGACCCGAGGATAGCGCGATATCAAGGAGGAGGCAACGGGGAGTTTTTCAACACCCTGCTAGAGCGCCCGGCGGGCCGACTCGCCGGGACATTCCCCGCCGCCGAGAACGAGTGGAGGATCCTCGTTCTTGATTCCGACCGTTTGTGGGGACCCCCCGCAGAAGCAGGAATGGGTCGGAATGAGGAAGTCAAGCCCCGGCGCCGACGATCCGGATCGCCGCCGGAATCACAGCCGACCCGCACCCGCCGGCACGGGTGTCAGGACGACCCGCAGCGAGCCGTTCTTTTGCACGCTCGCCTCGATGATGTACACCTGCTTGGTCAGCGCCGACGTGATCGTCGCCTTCAGCGGCAACTTCAGATCCTCGACGAATCCGATCCGCGCCGTCCGCGTGCCGACCATCTCCAGAATGTCGAGCTGCATCAGCCGCTTCGCGCCGATGAAGCCGAGGGGCAGCGACGGGATCGGCAGCGATGCCGAGCGGGTCGGGTTGTCGGTATTCGCCATCACGAAGCCGCCTTCGCCCGTGAACACCGCCGCGAGCGTATCGGTCGGCAGCGTCGTCGCCGCGCCCTTTTCTTGAACCAGGATCACGGGCACCATGACCTCGGAGCCGCCCGTCGCCTTCTGCGCGGCGTCGCCGGTGCTGGCCCATTCGCCCGTCAGCTTCGCGCTCTTCTTGTCGGACGCGACTTCGACTTTGAGGTTCTTGAGCGCCGTCGATTTCACCGCGCCGAGCTTGGCCTCCGCGATCGCGAAGCCGGGCCGCGCGGCCAGGGTGCGCTCGACCGGTTTGGCGTCCTTCGCGGGGATCGGCAGCGAGACCGTCTCGGGCACTTCGCGGCGCTCCGTCTGCATCCCCGAATCGGTGACCTTGAGCACCACCGAGAGCGCCCCGTTCGCGGGGGCCGCGACCTTCACCA
>JAYTBD010000038.1:0-2364 GCA_043737155.1 Fimbriiglobus sp.
CCCAAACCGACCTCCCGCAGGCCGCGGTGCGAAAACGAAGACCGGTACCCGCACAACAGCCACATCAACAACTATTGGTGAATTATCCGGGCTAGATCACCTTGGCCGAATCGGCCTTCTATCGGCCAGCTGACTTTGTCATCCTTTCTCAAGGACGTAAGCCCGGACTAGAGGAGGAGATGTCATGCCAGGGATGGCAGCCAAGGTCGTCATCACCGAACGCCAGCAGCGGACGCTCCAAACGATAGCCTTCGCGCGGGGTTGCCCGCAGGGGCTCGCCCACCGCGCGGAAATCATACCGCTGGCCTTGGACGGCCTCACGAACGAAGAGATCGCCCAAAAGTTCCGGTGCGAGCGGCACGGCGTCGGCATCTGGCGGAAGCGGTGGCAGCGGGCCTTCTCCCGGCTGACGGTCGTCGAATGCGTGGAGGAGCCGCCGGCCTTGCGCGAGGCGATCGGACGGGTGCTCGGCGATTGGCCGCGGGCCGGCTGCGTGGGCAAATTCAGGGCCGAGCAGATCGCGCAGATCCTCGCGGTGGCCTGCGAGCCGCCCGACCAATCGGGGCGTCCCGTGACGCATTGGACGCCGCGCAAACTCGCCGACGAGGCCGTGAAACGCGGCATCGCGACTTCGATTTCCGTCCGACAGGTCGGACGTTTTTCAAAAGGCGGCGGCGCTTCGGCCGCACAAGAGCCGGTACTGGCTCAACGCCGATCCCAAGGACGCGGCCGCCTTCGAACAGCAGGTGCGCGACGTCTGTGAAACCTACCGGGGCGCGCCGCAACGACTGGAAACGGAGGGCGTTCATACGGTGTGCGTCAACGAGAAAACGAGGATCCAGGCGCTCGAACCGGCGGCCCCGACCAAGCCGATGCTGCCCGGTCTGATCGAGCGGCGCGAGGTCGAGTACGAGCGGCACGGCACGCAGGTGCTCCTCGGCAACTTCGAAGTCGCGACCGACGAGGTGATCGCTCCGACGGTGCAACAAACCCGCGGCGAGGCCAACTTCGCCACGCACATCGAGCGCACCTTCGCGACCGACCCGTCGGCGGGTTGGATCTTCGTGGCCGACAACCTGACCACGCACTGTTCGGCCACTCTGGTGCTGTTGATCGCGGGCTTGTGCAGCATCCCGACGGACACGCTCGGCGTGAAGGGGAAGAGCGGGGTGTTGAATTCGGTGGCGACGCGGAAGGCGTTCTTGGGCACCGAGTGCGGTTCGTCTATGTGCCGAAGCACACCTCGTGGTTGAATCAGATCGAGATCTGGTTCAGCATCCTGAGTCGCCGGGTGATCCGCCGCGGCGCGTTCCGCTCGACGGCCGACCTGCGGGATCGGATTCTGAAGTTCATCGACTGCGACAACATCACGATGGCGAAGCCGTTCTAGTGGACGTACGCCGGTCGTCCGCTGAACGTGTGAAAGTGGCTTAACCACCCGCACTCATGGCGGGGTGAGTCAGCCAGCGTGATCTAGCAGGGTGTTGAAAAACGCGTCGTTTCCTTCGAGATGAATCTGTCCCGGCGATTCTTTTGAGTCCCGGTTGCCGAGGCTCGCTCGGCGACCGGCACACGACTCCTGCTGCACCTCTCAACCCGCCGGGGCCAGCTTTCGGAGCCGGACCAGATTGTAAGCCGCCGCCGCCGGTTCCAATGTCTGCTGCAATTTCCACCGCCCCACCAACCGGCTCCGACCGGCCCCCGCGCCCCCCTTCAACCAACCGAACACCTCCTCGATCTTCTCGCGGCACTTCTGACTCAGCCGATACCCGTCGCCGCCTTGCCGCTCCTTCATCCGCCGCCGGGCCTCGACCCCCGCCCGCCGCTTCTTGCAGGCCACATCCGCCGGGTCGCGCGGCTCCTTCACCAGCGGCACGTGCGGCCCGATCGAACGCTTCTCCAACTCCATATAGAACTCGCCGCTGTCGTAGCCCTTGTCCGCCCCCAGCGTCGTCGGCTTCCTCCCGTGCTTCGCTTTCAACTCGTCCACCATCTCCGAAGCCGCCGCCCGCTCCGCCGTGCCGTTCGCTTCCGTCCCCGTGATCCCCACGATCAACCCGTTGCGGTTCTCGTTGAGCAAATTAAGGACATCACGCAGCAGAAGGAGGACGAGAAAGCGTTGGCGGCGAACGAGGAACTTCTGCGGCAGTTCATCGGGCACTCGCCGGCGGCGATCGCGATGTTCGACACCGAAGTCCGTTACCTGCAAATGAGTGACCGCTGGCGGACCGACTACCGGCTGTCGGACCGTGACATCGTCGGCTTGAGCCATTACGAGGTGTACACGGACATCACCGAGGACTAGTGGTCCGTTGCGGTTGAATCGTCGGGTGTAGCTTCTTCAGTCCGACTCGGGCGTCGGCA
>JAYTBD010000039.1:0-5911 GCA_043737155.1 Fimbriiglobus sp.
TCGCCACGACCTGATCGGCCGAAGCGAGCGCCACATCGACCCCCACGTTCGTTTCGGGATCTCGGCGAATGCGGAAATACGCTTCGTTCGAATAAACCACGGGCCGCGGCGGCGGGAGCGTTCGCGCCCAGTTGTACAGGACTGCGGAAACCGTCGCGGTCGTTCGGCTATGGCTCGGATTGCGCTTCGTCACTTTGCTCTCCCGGAGTTCGCCGCGGAACAGCCAGCGGTCCACCTTCTTGCTCGGTCGCAAGGCGAAGAGGTCCTCGCTCGTCCACAGTTTCTTCGCCGGTTCGGTCGCGGTGTTCATCGGTCGATCCTCCTGATTACAGTCTATCGCAATCGCCTTACTCGCGTTCATCAAGAGGAACACGGATGACACGGATCGAAGGCGGGATGGAGAGGATCGGAGAGAAACCGATCGTTTCAGATCCTCTTGATCCCGCCTTTCATCCGCGTCATCCGTGTTCCTCTTGTCGACGCTCGCTCCGTATAATCTCAATTTCCCGAAGCGGTGGAGACCCCGATGAGCGCTTGGCAACGGACCCGAACCTGCGGCGATCTGCGCGAGACCCACCTCGGGCAGACCGCCACCCTCAACGGTTGGGTGCTCACGACGCGCAACTTCGGCAACCAAGTTTTCATCGATCTCCGCGACCGCTACGGCCTCACCCAAGTCGTCTTCGAAGCCGATCAACCCGAGCTCTTCGCCGCGGCCAACAAGCTCGGCCGCGAGTACTGCGTCAGCGTCACCGGGCTCGTGCGCAACCGCATCGCGGGCAAGGAGCGGGCCGACATCGCCACCGGGCAGATCGAAGTCCAAGCCCACGCGCTGACCGTGTTGAACGACTGCCCGTCGATGCCGTTCAGCGTCACCGAGTTCATCGACGAAGACCTGGCCAACGAAGAGCTGCGCCTCCAGTACCGCTACCTCGACCTGCGCCGGCGCTCCTTGCAAAAGGTACTCGTCCTCCGCCATCGCCTGTGCAAAGTCATCCGCGATTTCCTCGACGCCCGGGGCTTCCTCGAAGTCGAAACCCCGCTGCTCGGCAAGAGCACCCCGGAGGGCGCCCGCGATTACCTCGTGCCCAGCCGCACCTACCACGGCGAGTTCTTCGCGCTGCCGCAATCGCCGCAGTTGTACAAGCAGTTGCTCATGGTCGCGGGGTACGACAAATACTTCCAGATCGCCCGCTGCCTCCGCGACGAGGACCTCCGCGCCGACCGCCAACCCGAGTTCACCCAGCTCGACGTGGAGATGTCGTTCGTCGAACGCGATGACATTTTGAACTTGATGGAGAACCTCGCGGTCGAAGTGTTCGACAAAGTCCTCGGGCTGAAAATCCCGACGCCGTTCCCGCGCCTCGGCTACGCCGACGCCATGCTGAAGTACGGGAGCGACAAACCCGATCTCCGCTTCGGGTTGGAAATCGTGGACGTGTCGGACATCGCCGCGGAGTCGGACTTCGGCGTTTTCAAGAACGCCCTCGCGGCCGGGGCGGTGGTGCGGGCCATCAACGTGAAGGGCGTGGCCGACAAGTTCAGCAACACGCAGTTGAAGCCCGGCGGCGAGATCGCCAAAGTCGCGGAGACGTTCAAGGCGAAGGGCGTCGCCAACATGAAATACGAAGGCGATAAGTTCACCGGCACCATCGAGAAGTTCTTCCCGGAGGCGGTGAAAGCGGAGCTGAAGGAACGCCTCGGCGTCGAAGCGAACGACCTGCTCCTGTTCGTCGCCGACAGCGAAGCGGTGGTGTGCGATGCGCTCGGGGCCATCCGCAGCCACCTCGGCGCGAGCCTCAAACTCTACCGAAACTGG
Organism: Fimbriiglobus sp.; assembly: GCA_043737155.1. Taxonomy (GTDB): domain Bacteria; phylum Planctomycetota; class Planctomycetia; order Gemmatales; family Gemmataceae; genus JALHQU01. The sequence continues at coordinate 1,820 of JAYTBD010000039.1, forward strand.
TGGGACGAAAAGGCCGACGGAGAAGCGGCGGCGAAGAAAGAGAAGCGGCCCGCGAAGCCGTTCGCCCTGCGGGCCGAGCACTTCCATTTCGCGTGGGTGCTCGACTTCCCGATGTTCGCCTACGACGCCGACGAGAAGCGGCACGTCGCCATCCACCACCCGTTCACCGCGCCGATGGACGCCGACCTCGGCACGCTCGAAACCGAACCGGGCAAGGCACGGGCGAAGGCTTACGACATGGTGCTCAACGGTTACGAGGTCGGCGGCGGCAGCGTGCGGATCCACCGCAAGGACGTGCAATCGCGCGTGTTCAAGATGCTCGGCATGGAACCGGACGAAGCCAAGGCCCGCTTCGGCTTCTTGCTCGACGCGCTCGCCAGCGGCGCCCCGCCGCACGGCGGCATCGCTTTGGGCATCGACCGCTGGTGCATGATCCTCGCCGGGACGACGAACATCCGCGATGTGATCGCCTTCCCCAAAAACAAGCAAGCCCGCGATCTGATGACGGGGGCACCCGCCGTGGTCGAAGCCCGGCAACTGAAAGATTTGGGATTGAAGGGGTGATCGGAAACTGTAGCCATCACGCTCCGCGTGATGCCGACGGAGTGGACAATCGGGTTGCTCAATTGAGCCCCGGGCCGGATCGCGAAGCTTCGACGACCGGATGCTGCCTTCCGCCCGCATCACGCGGAGCGTGATGCCTACAGTTAATCCACGCGCCGCGCCCGCTGCGGCGGTTCGTCCTCGTCGTCATATTCCTCGTCGTACCGACCGCGCTCTTCAATCGCTTCCGGCCGGACGAGCGGCTCGCCGCCCTCTTCCAAATAATGCTTGTAGAGTTGCGTCAGCATGTGCTGCTCGGCCATGTTGACAATCACCGCGGCGGGGTACATGCCGATGTAGCACAGCAGCAACCCGAGGAACATCACGACGCTGGAGAACATCGTGAACATGAGCACGCTCACGAACGTCGTGAACCAGCAAACGCGGGCGAACCGAATCGCGAATTTCAACTCTTCGAGGAGCGCGAACTTCCGCGTGACTTGGGCGTGGTATTCCATCGGCCAAAGAAAAGTCGCGGCCAATATGTACAGCGCGAAAAACACCGCGTAGCCGACGCCGAACGCGAGGATTTCTTCGCCGGCGAGCCCGAATGCGGCGAAGCCGGCGAGGACCGCCAGCACCCCGAAGATGGGCAGAGTGACGAGCGTGAAGACCAAGCGCGCCAAGAAGGGCCACACGCCCCGCTGCAAGTAAGGCATCAAGCGGTCGAGGTCGAAATCCGGGTGGTCTTTGAGGTCGGGGTCGCGCTCGAGTTCTTCCGAAATCTCCGCCCGGTACCCGAGCAGGACCATCTCCCCGGCGACCGGGATCAATGGGCAGAGACACCCGAGGAGCACATTTTTGTAACCGGTCTTCGGCTTGCGCACGAAATAGAGAAAGGGCTGGAGGTATTGCACGGCGACCTTTCCGACGGCGGCATCACTTGGTGAGCGGGCCGATCGTCCGTTCGACCCAACCCGGGCCGGCCGAAATCTCGAAGCCCGATTGAACCACGTTATTCCACTTCGCCGGATCGGCCGGGAGATTTTGTCCGGTGAGATCGACGAGCCCCTCGTGCGCCCGGCTCGCCAACACGACATCCTTGCCGGTTTCCGCTTGCAGCACTTGCGAAAGGGCCACGACGGCGGGCTTCTGCCGCATTTGCCCGAGGCCGCGCACGGCGGCGACGCGGACTTCCCGATCCTCGGATTTTTCCGTGCTCCCTTTGCCGTCGCCCACGGCGACCTGCGCCAAGAATGCGACCGCCTCCGGGCTATTCGATTGCGACAGGGCATTCACCGCGCACTGGCGGATCGTCGTGGTCAATTCGGTTTGGAAGCCGACGGGTCCGCTCAGGCCGAGCAAATCTTCGACCCCTTTGCGATCCAGCGCCCCGGCCGCTTCTAACCCCGGGGGCGCCGGGGCGAGTGTCGTCCCCGCGGGGATGCCGTCGGCCTTCTGATAGGCGGCGATCAAGAGCTTGACCGCGCGCGGATCCTGGAACCGACCGAGGGCGTCGATGGCCGCGGTTCGCAAAACGGGACTGGGGTCGGTCGTCGCCGCTTGGGCCAGGATTTGCAGGGCTTCTTCCTGCTCGGCGGGATCGCCGCCGTACGCGGCGGGTTCTTTCAACTTGCGCATGGCCGCGGCGCGCTCGCCGCCCGCGACCTTGTTCCGCAGCACGTGCATCGGCTCTTCGCTCTTGAACAGGCTCATCGGATCCTGGCGCACCTTCCGGCTGCTCACGGCGTCCCACGTGCTGGCGCAACCGGTGAGCGAAGCGACGGAAAGAGCCGCGGAGAGCAGAGCGATGCGTGTCACGAGCCGATCCCCCGGTCATCGAATGCGGCGCCATAACCGGGAATCGGCGCCGGGTCAACGGGGAGTTGTCGAGGTGTGTGCCAATGATTCTTTGGAGTTCAGTCGGAAGAGTCTGGTTTCGCACGTCGCGCTTTCCGTGACGCGGGCAATGTGACCTATTGGACCGACCGCGGCAAATTGTCACACCACCCATCAACCGTAGGGGCACCCCTTGTCTGTGCCCGCGAACGGGATGCCCGAGTCCATTTTGCCGAAACGGAGCAGGCCTCGGCATCCCTTTCCAGGGCACCCACAAGGGGTGCCCCTACGGTTGATGGGTGGTGTGACAATTTGCCGCGGTCGGTCTACTACGAGGATCTCCAGGAGTCGTTGCTACATCCTCGCTTAGGAATTTCATTGCTCAAATTGTGCGGAGTTGGTACTCTCGTGCAGTAGGTAATTTCCCCAGAGATCCGAGAGTATTCGATGTCATTCCGCGTTAGGTCTTCGGCCATCTTTTGTCTGCTCGTCGCATTGTGGATGCTGGCGGGTTGCGGCGATTCGGCGCCGGCGTTGGTGCCCGTCACGGGGAAGGTCACGCTCGATGGTTCCCCTCTGACGAAAGGATCGATCCGATTCCAACCGGATAAGGACAAAGGCAACACGTTCGGTTCGGAGTGCATCGGCGAAGTGGGTGCGGATGGCATCTACAAGTTGACGACCGTGGGCAAAGACGGGGCACCCGCGGGACGGGACCAGCAATATCCTCATGATCGGTGAAGATTTGGTCGCGTTCAACACGCACTGCGGTTGGGCACGGGCGAACTACTCCATCGGAACCTGCTCGATTCCTTTGAACAACGCCATGGTCGCCGGTCAACCCGGGTTCAACGCCCCCGGGGATTGGCCGAACGTCTATTCCTTCCGGAGCCGTCACACCGGCGGGGCGCAGTTCGGCTTGGGCGACGGTTCCGTTCGCTTCGTCCGTCAAAGCATCGATCTCAATCAATACCGCGCGGCCGCGACCCACTCCGGCGGCGAAGTGTCGACGCTCGACTGATCCTGTCTTCATCGCGGTCGTTCCCAAGCCCCGCCCGGCATTCGCCCGGCGGGGCTTTTATTTTTGCCGCGCTGACGATGGCAATCCGAAACGGCGGGCGTACCGAGTGATCATTCTCCGCCGATTCATTTGACAAACGCATTCCGGAGCTTATAACCATTACTGTACCTAATTACACATTCCGAGAGTCACTCCCATGAACGCCACTCTCCCCGTCAATCGCATCGGCTACGACTCCCCGCCGGCCGCGCGACCCATCCTCCCAAAAGGCGAACGCGCCCGCGGTCAACTTTGGAGCGACGTCGTTTTCGAAGCGGTACTCGCGCTGCGCACGCAATTGACAAGCCATAGCGAAAGCGTCGCCGCGGCCGCGGCCAACTCGATCCTCGAACTCGAACGCACCCGCATGCGCCACGACAAATCCGTGGCGGGTAGCCGGGGCGTCAACGAAGCTCGTGAAGAATTCGAACGCGACCCGAGCGGCGCAGCGGGGGAGGGGGATGATGACTGTGGTTCCGGCCTCCCGCCGAACTCGACCGATGCCGGGGAAGGGGATACCTCGACCGAAAGCGCCTTCGAAAACCACACCCGCGCGGTTCGCGACTACTTCGCCGGCGTTCTCCATCGCCCGATCACCGAGCAGGAATCGGAGGACTACGTCGAAGCGAAACTCTGGTCGTGGTGCCTCG
>JAYTBD010000040.1:0-2364 GCA_043737155.1 Fimbriiglobus sp.
CGTCCGGGACTTCTTCGGTCGGCTTCTCTCCGACTCGATTCGGCGGTGTCATTGCTCAGGTCCTCCGCATCGTGGATGTCAGAATTATACCAAGGATAAACCGCCGCGACCGCGCGGAACTTGCCCCGCCCCGTTCCCGCGCCTTGACGGTGCGCCTATCCTAAATCCCATGAGCGTCGTCGTCCGATGTCCGGGTTGTTCGCAGCGGTCCCGCGTCGCCGAGACGGCGCTGGGGCTGATGGTCGCCTGCCCGCGCTGCCCGCACCAGTTCATCGCACAGCCGGAGCCGCAGGTCACCGTCGTCCACGAGCCGCCGATCCCGACGGTGCACCCGCGTCGACGGATCGAAGCGGTGCGGACGCCGGCGCCGATCCACGAGGAGCACCCCGTCCACACCGGTGCGAACGGGATGCTGATCTCTGTCGCTCTGTTGCCACTGGGGATCCCGCTCGTCTGGTTGCTGGTCGGAGCGGTCACCGGTCGGGAAACGGTGCTCTCGTTCGCGGCGCCGCTCGCCATCGCCGTCGGTGTTTGCGGCCTCTGCGCCGGCATTGCGATGACGCACTGGGGCACGCCAGCGCGGATCCGGGCCATGCTCGCGGTCGTCGTGCTGGCGTACTTGGCCTCGGGCGCCCTGTACTTCGTGAAGCCGGGTTGGCTCGAAGAACTGCGCAAGAACTTCGGCCGCAGCGAACTGGCGTGGCTCGAGTTCAAGGCACCGGACGACGCGTACCGAGTGAAGTTCCCCGGCAAGCCCAAGGAATTGGAAGCCAGCCCGATCGAAGGGTGGTCGCTCAAGGCGTTCCGCTACGCCGACCCGAACCGGGCCGGGTCGGACGTGTTCGTGTCGGCGCACGGCACAGCTCCGAAGGACATTCCCAAAAACGCGACGGACGACGTTTGGTTCCAGAAGGCCAAAGACGCGCTGCTGCAAACGCCGGGCGCAGCGCTGGTCAGAGAAGAGCCGATCCTGCTCCCCGTCAAGGAATTCCGAGCGCGCGAATACGAGTTGCAATTTCCCGACGATCAAATGAAGCGAGTGGTACGGATCGTGCGAAATGGAGGCCGCGTCTTTTACCTCAGCGTCGATGGGCCGTTCCTGACGGGCGACACGCCGGATGTGAAGGATTTCATGACGTCCTTCAAGCCCAAGCCTTGACCGTCGAGTCGCGCCCCGACGCATGTCCCGCATCAATCGGAGGCTTTTCCATGCGTTTCCTCGGTTTATTGGCCGCGCTCATCCTGACGATCACCGTGGGCACGGGTTGCGACTCGAGCATCGGTCGCTCGCCGGACAGCGAGAACACTTCGCGTTCGACGACGCGCAGCACCGATCGCGGCACCCTTTCGACTTCCAAGAGCTTCCCGACCAACCGGTAACCCGCGTTCGCATCGAATCCCCTGCGGTGCCCCCGGGCACAGCATCTGCTAGTTCGCTAGAATAGATGCACACTCTCTCCGCAGGGGATGATCCCATGTTCCGCACAGTCATCCTCCTCTGTGGACTATCCGCACTCGGATTCACCGGTTGCGATTCCTTTTTCGGCCGCGCACCGAACGTGCCCATCACCGCGAAATCGAACGCCGGTCCGACGGTTCCGACCAAGCTCGAACCGAAGCCGGCGAGCACCGATCCCGAAGCGTTGACCGAAGCTCCGCTCGCCGATCCCAAGTCGAAGCTCACCCCGCTGAACAAAGAGAAGACGCTCTACTTGGAGAAGAAGCCGAACGGCGAGATGCGCGTCCTCGTCGTCACCGAAGTCTGCCTGCGCGAAGGATTGTTGGAAGTGCTCCTCTGCAAGCAGCGCACCAAGGAGCACGAGTCGATTTTGCGAGTCGATCTCGACCCGCGTTACATCCACGCCGCCCTCGTCGCCACGGGGGCGAAAGTCGGTTCGCCGGTGCAATATGTGAATCCGAAGAGCGGCGAGCTGGAATATAAACCGGCCACCGGTCAAAAGATCCGCGTGACGGTGCATTACATGCGTGACGGGAAGCTCCAAACGCATCCGGCCCAAGAATGGGTGCTCGACAAGAAGTCGAAGAAGCCGATGGCGTACGATTGGGTCTTCGCAGGTAGCCGATTCATCCGCAATCCGGACGCCCCGAAGGACGACCCCGAGTACTATTGCGCCAACAACGGCGAAGTGATTTGCCTGTCGAACTTCGTCGATTCGATGCTCGACTTGCCCGTGGAAGTCAGCAAAGACGAAGTCGATCTGCACTTCGAACCGATCACGAAGCAGATCCCGCCGTTGAAGTCGAAGGTCTGGCTGATTCTGGAACCGATCGCGGAGAAGAAGTAGTCTGGGGATGGGTCCGGTGAGCCGTGCTCCGTAAGGAGCCGGGTGAATCGAACTAACC
>JAYTBD010000041.1:0-13496 GCA_043737155.1 Fimbriiglobus sp.
GATCGGCGCCCTCGCCCGACCGGACGAGATCAAATTCACCGAGACGCTGCCGAAGACGCGGAGCGGGAAAATCATGCGGCGGTTGCTGCGCGACATCGACGCCGGGCGCACGAGCACGCAGGACACGACGACGTTGGAGGACGTCGGCGCGCTTGCGAAGTTGCGGGACGACGAAGAGTAAAGGCGATTTCACACCGCCGTGCCGGCGGCGTCCCGCGCCTTCCGCGCTTCGATGAACGACTGGATGCAGAAGTAGACGAAGATCGCGCAGATGAGGGCCATCAGCAGCCCGTTGCGGGCCGCGGGCTTGGCCACGTCGAAGTCGCCGGCGCGGATGAGCGGAACGAAACCGCCGATGAGACCGAGAACGCCGATGACCGCCGCGACGTGCATGATGTGCTTGCGCAAATTCGGTTGGACGATCACGCCGACGACGCACAGCAGCAACAACCCACCGAAGGCGGCGGGGATCAGCGCGGTGTTGACGTTCTTCTTGACCGGCTCCGGCGCTTCGGAATTCGCTTTCCGCGCTTCGACCTGCTGGGCGTACTCTTCGTCGGCGCTCTTTTGACCGTTCACGTACCCGAAGACCCCGATCACGATGAGGGCGAGTCCGCAGATCAGCGTTTGATTCGTCATGGTGTCCGACTCCGAGTGTGGTGGAGAGAAAGTATCCGCGGTCACCGAGCTTGCAAGGCGGCGAGCAATTCGTCCACGGATCCATCCGCCCCGGCCACGTCGACGAGCCACGCATCGCGGAACACGGTCAGTTCCATATCCCCGCGGCGGAAGCGCGTCAGCCCGACCCCGAGGGGGCTGTCGTGCCAAGTATCGTCCGCGACATAGCCGAGTTCGCCGAGCACGAGCTGCAACTTGTCGATGAATTCGTGGTCGTCGACCGCACAGACTTGTTCATTCCGCATTCCGAACTCCGAACTTCCCCGCTATTCCCACTCGATGGTCGCCGGGGGTTTGCTGCTGATATCGTAGACGACGCGGTTGACGCCTTTCACGCGGTTGATGATGGCCGTGCTCACGCGGGCCAGCAGATCGTGCGGAAGATGGCTCCAGTCGGCCGTCATGAAGTCGTCGGACTGCACGCAGCGGATCGCGACGACGTTGTCGTACGTTCGCCCATCGCCCATGACCCCGACGCTGCGCACGGGCAACAACACGGCGAAGGCTTGCGACGTTTTGCGGTACCAACCACTGCGGTGGAGTTCTTCGAGGAAGATGGTGTCGCACTTCCGGAGCACGTTCAATTTTTCCTCGGTAATGTCGCCGAGGCAGCGGACTGCGAGGCCGGGGCCGGGGAACGGGTGTCGCCAAACGATTTCCTCGGGCAGTCCGAGTTCCAGCCCGAGTTGACGGACTTCGTCCTTGAACAAATCGCGGAGCGGCTCGATGAGTTGGAAGCCGAGTTCCTTCGGCAGGCCGCCGACGTTGTGGTGGAGCTTGATGGTCGCGGCCGGACCGTCGGCGCTGCCGCCGCTTTCGATGACATCCGGGTAAAGCGTGCCTTGGGCGAGGAACACGGCGTCGGGAATGGAGAGTGCCTCGTGCTTGAAGACGTCGATGAACGTCTTGCCGATGATCTTGCGTTTCTCTTGCGGTTCATCGACCCCTTTGAGCGCGGTGATAAATCGCTCCCCGGCATCGACGACGTGCAGGTCGGCTTGGTACCAATCGCGGAAGGCGGTGCGGACGAGTTCGGTTTCGCCCGTGCGCATCAGGCCGTTGTCGACGTAGATGCAGGCCACCTGGGGGCCGATCGCTTTCAATAGCAATGCCGCGCAGACGGAGGAATCGACGCCGCCGGATAGGCCGCAGATGACGCGTTTGTCGCCGACGGTTTCCCGGATCGCGGCGACGGTGCGTTCGACGAACGCGCTCATTTTCCAATCGCCGCGGCACCCGCAGATGGTGAGCAGGAAATTCTTGAGGATCAGTCCACCGTGGGGCGTGTGGCTCACCTCGGGGTGGAATTGGATCCCGTAGACGGGCTGCGTAGCGTGCTTGACCGCGGCGACGGGGCAGGTGTCGGTTTTGGCCAAACCGCGGAAGCCGCCGATGGTCGCTTTCACCTGGTCGCCGTGGCTCATCCAGACGGTGGATTCGGATGGGTAGCCGGCGAAGAGTTCGTTCGCTTCTGTCACGTTCAATGTCGCCCGGCCGTACTCGCGGTGCTCGGCGCCGACGATTTCGCCCCCGAGCGCTTCGCAGGCGAGCTGCATCCCGTAGCAGATGCCGAGGACGGGGATGCCGAGTTCGAAGATGGCGGGATCGCACTTCGGAGCGCCCGTGTCGTAGACGCTGCTCGGCCCGCCCGACAGGATGATCCCCTTGGGGGCGAGTTCGCGCACGCGCTCGGCGGTGAGGTCGTGCCGGACGATTTGGCAGAAGACGTTCTGCTCGCGCACCCGCCGCGCGATGAGCTGCGCGAACTGCGAGCCGAAGTCGAAGACGAGCACGGTTTCTCGGGTCATTCCAAACCTTGGCGGGCAATGGGAGCAAAATCAAATCGTCGAGATAGGCTCGGTGAAGCGCGTGATGAACTGCTTCAATTCATCCGGGCCTAAAGTTTCGCCATCGCCGACGAAGCGTTCGAAATCGACATCGCCATCTTCGAGGACGTCGATTTCCCAACGCTCGCCCGGCACCGTGGCTCGGATGGAGACGGCGTCGTCGCGGTAGCGGGCGACGGTGTAATGGATCGCGGCGGCGTCGAGTGCTGCGAAAATGGCTTGCAGCGTCTCGAAGGGAGAGTCTTTTACTTTCGGTCGAATCGCCGGTCGAGCAGCAACTTTCGGAAGGTTTTGTACCCCGTTACTCGCCGCCGAGCTTTTCGTTTGATGCTTTTCCATGTTTCACCTGCGATGTCGTTCCAAGACGGAGAACCGCGGACCAACGGGGCATACAGGATTGTAGCTTTCTTGCGTTTCAGTATCTGGGCGACCGTCTCGGAATCGGCATTGTCAGGCATCCTTGACCCCTAACTCCGCTGCCCGTTCCGCCGCGGCGAGGACGGCATCCATGATCGCCCCGCGGAAGCCGGCTTGTTCCAAAGCGTGCAAGCCGGCGATGGTCGTGCCGCCCGGACTGGCGACCGCATCCTTCAATTCGCCCGGGTGACGGCCGGTTGTCAGTACCATTTGCGCGGAGCCGAGGACCGTTTGGGCCGCGAGCCGCAGGGCCACATCGCGCGGCAAGCCGGCCAAGACGCCACCGTCGGCTAGGCCTTCGATCATCACGTAGACGTATGCGGGCCCGGAACCGCTCAGTCCCGTCACGGCGTCGAGCAATTTCTCGGCGATGGGGAAGGCGACGCCGATGGCGGTGAACAACCGCGTGACCAGTTCGATATCCGCCGCAGTCGCATTCGAGTTCGCGGCGAATGCGGTGGCGCTCATCCCGACGAGGGCGGGCGTGTTCGGCATCACGCGGACGATGCGGGCCGATTCCCCGAGGCCATCCGCGAGTTGCGACAATTTGACGCCGGCTGCGATGGAGATGACGAGGTGATTCGCGGTGATCGCCGAACGGATTTCCTCCAATACGGCGGGCATGACTTGTGGTTTCACCGCCAGTACGATCACCGCGCAAGCATCGACCACGTCCACGTTGCGAGCAAGACACGAGATCCCCGTCGATGCGGTGAACGCTTCGCGGCCGGCGGCGTAAGGATCGGCGGCGCAACACCTCGCAACATCGAGCAACCCAGCGGACTTCCAACCTTTCGCCAAAGCGGTGGCCATCTGCCCGGCCCCGAGAAATCCCACCGCAATCGGTACGGCCATGGTGAGAACCCTCCGAGACCAAACGATCATGATATGAACGCACCGGCGAACACGTTAAGAAGGTCGAAAACCGAGGATGACGGCACGGTACTTGCCAAAGAGTACACTGGGTCAGGGGTGCCGGACAAATGACCGGATCGCCCCGCGATACCCGTTTTTCGACCTCTCTAAGGAGTCTATCCGATGTTGAGCAAACTCTTGCGTACTAGTGCGGCGGCCGCGTTCCTTCTCATTGCAGGCGTGGTTTCGGCCGACGAGCCACGTACCACCAAAGTGGGCGAACAGCCCGGCAAAGTGACGAGCAACCAATTCCGGGCCAAACAAGTCCTCGGCACCAAAATCACGCTGAAGGGCGATTCGGCGAACCTCGGCACCGTCGACGATCTCGTCTTCGACGACGCTGGCAACCTCGAATACCTGATCGTGGACAACGGCGGCAAACTGACGACCGTGCCTTGGGAAGCCGCGATGTTCGACGTCGAAAAAAAGACGGCGTGGCTGACCATCAGCCCGGATCAATACAAGGTGATCCCGACGTACACCACCACGACTTACCCGAGCTTTTACACGCCGACGTACCGCACCGAGATTTACAAGTCATACGGACTGACCCCGCGTGAGTTGCGCGTGATCCGCCGCCGCTAATCGGCGTCGCGTGAACCCGACGTAGCCGGCCCGGCTGGAGTGCGAACTCCGCCGGGCCGGCTCTTTTCGTTTAATCGCATTCCGCTGGCAGCGGCCGGTGCGACCGGATATACCTTGCGGAACAAACTCCCGCCGTCCGTATCCCCGAGTCCTTCCCCATGTCGAGCGTATCTCTTCCACCGCGTACGGGGTGGGCCAGTCTCCGCGATTTGAATGGCTACCAGTGGTTCGTGTTCATCGTCTGTTGCTTAGCGTGGGACATGGACTGCATGGATCAGCAACTGTTCGTTCTCGCCCGCCGGCCGGCGATGATGGAGTTAGTCCCGAAGCCGGCCGAGAACGACCCCCGTTGGACGGTCAAATACGCCGAGCTTTCCGAGCAGGGAAACGGAGCAGCTGCCAAAGAGAACAAGCCGGTACCGACCGAAAAGGAGTTGACCCCCAAAGTTCTCGCCTCGCTCCACGATGCCGACGTGGCCTCCGCGGCGGGGTATGCCACCATGTTCTTCATGATCGGGTGGGCCGTCGGTGGAATTGGGTTCGGCGTGATGGGCGATCGCGTCGGCCGCGTGAAGACGCTCACACTCACCATCCTCTTGTATGCGGTCTTCACCGGGCTGAGCGCCTTCTCGGTCGGCGTCGCCGACTTCCATTTCTACCGGTTCCTCACGGGCCTCGGCGTCGGCGGGGTCTTCGCGGCGGCCGTGACCCTGCTCGCCGAGACGGCTCCGGGGAACTCGCGGCCGTTCCTTTTGGGACTGTTTCAAGCTTCCAGCGTGGTCGGCAATTGCACCGCGGCCCTCATCAACATCGGCCTCGGCTACGCCGTCTACACCGATTCGTTTTCCGCGGGCACGGTGCTCGGGTATCAAATGACCCCATGGCGGCTGATGTTCTTGGTGGGCATCATTCCGGGTTTTCTGGTCGTGCTCGTGCAACTCCGCTTGAAGGAGCCTCAGAAATGGCTTTTGCAGAAAGCGGAGGGTAAAAAAGGTGGCTCGTATACAGAACTCTTGGGCGATCCCCGGTGGCGGAGTCGGGCTCTCTTCGGGCTGCTCCTCGCGGTGTCCGGGGTGATTGGCCTGTGGGGCATCGCCTTCTTCTCGCCAGATTTGCAGCGCTACGTTTCCCGGCCCGTTTACATCGAAGAGTCGAAAGCGCTGCGGCCCGCATTCGCAGAAGATGCGAGCACTCGGGGATTGGACGCAGAGCAATCGAAAAAGTACGTCGAGACCCGGGCCGCGCAATACGTGACTTGGCAGAGCGACAAATGGTCGGGTGTGACTTCGCTCGTGCAAAACACCGGTGCGTTCTTCGGCATCTTCGCCTTCAGCTTGCTCACCAACAAGTTCGGCCGGCGGCCGACGTTCGCGCTGTTTTTCGTACTCGCGGGTTTATCGACGGCGATGGTGTTCCTCTATCTAAAAACCTGGGAGGACATCTTCTGGATGATCCCGATGATGGGCTTCTTCCAACTCGCACTCTTCGGCGGGTACGCCATCTACTTCCCGGAACTGTTCCCCACGCGGCTGCGGAGCACCGGCACGAGCTTCTGCTACAACGTCGGCCGGCTCATCGCCGCGTTCGGGCCGGCGGCCATCGGCTTGCTGACGGGCGTGGTGTATGCGCATTTGCCGGCGCCAGATCCCTTCCGATACGCGGGCGTCACCATGTGCGCCGTATTTCTCCTCGGCCTCATCGCGCTCCCCTTCCTGCCCGAAACCAATGGGAAGCCGCTGCCGGAATAGAATGGTGGGCACACCCAGGAACGAATCGATGACCCCGCCGGCCGCACCCGATTGGTTGAAGCAACGCGATGGCACCTTGAAGCCCGGGCTGCGCGAGTACATCGCCCTCGTGGTGATTTCGGACCGCCCCGAGTACCGGTTGGAAGTCCGCCCGGCCGCGGGGAAGTTTGCCTGCGTCGTCAGTTACACTAACAACGGGAAGCTGATCGAAGGCGGTGAATCGCAACCGACGGCGGACGCCGCTTGGACCGAAGGATTGACGCGATTGAAGAACCGATTGGGGTGGTGAAGGAGGCCGGCGATGAAAACGCTTTCCGCAGTTTGGCACAATGGCCAAGTCGTACACGACGGCCAAGCGGACTGGCCCGAGGGCTGCCGACTGGTGGTTCAAGAAAATCAATTGCACGGATTCGAGTTCATGACCGAAGATGAGCAGAACGATGATCCGCACGCGATTCAGCGATGGATCGACGACTTACGATCGACTCCGGAAATCGCCGAAGAGCCTGCGGAGCAAGCGGCTCGGCTCGATTGGAATCGACGGATGCGCCTCTTCAACATCGAAGCGGGTCTTTGATCCCGGAGGGATCGCAGAAATTAGCCGGTGGTCGCAGACCACCGGTTGCGAATTGAGATCACACCGACCCCGGAGGGGTCGCACCTCGGGCGCGGGAACGATCTGCGACCCCTCCGGGGTCGAATACACTTTCCCATCGATCCGGTGGTCTGCGACCACCGGCTAATTTCTGCGATCCCTCCGGGATCAAGATCAGCCCAGTCGTAGTTTGCAATACGCGCCAAGTAAGTCAGCCGCTCTCGCAGTGAAAAATGTCGGTGACCACACACTCTTTCAACAAGCGCATCATTCGAACAGGTTCACACCCGGTTCCCCCTTCGGCTTCGGCAAGTTCCTGCCCAGCAATGCGAACGCCCTCGGCGTCGCCACCCGACCGCGCGGCGACCGCACGATGTACTGCTCCCGCAGCAAGTAAGGTTCGACCTCGTCGCTGAGCGTGTCCGACGAAATGTTCATCGTCGCTCCGATCGCTTCGCCGCCGGTGGGACCGCCGCCGAAGACGTCGATCAGCACTTCCAAATACTTTCGATCCTGCTTGTCCAACCCCTCGCGGTCGACTTCCTGCATGTCGAGCGCCGCGCGGGCGATGTCGTCCGTTACGGGGCCATCGGCCAAGTGGGGTTGGCCGGCGTGGTAACTCCTCACCCAATGCAAACGCGAATTCGCAATCCGCGGCGTCCCCCGGCTGCGGCGGGCCAACTCCTGCGCGGCCTCGGCGGACAGCGGCACGTCCAACTTCTTGGCGTTGATATTCACGATCTGCGCCAACTCTTCGACGCTGTAGAAATCCAAATGCTCGTGCATCTTGAAGCGGTCGCGCATCGGCGACGTCAACATGCCGGAGCGGGTCGTCGCGCCGATGAGCGTGAACCGCTTCAGGTTCATGCTGATGGTGCGGGCGCTCATGCCTTCGCCGAGGATGATGTCGATGCGGAAGTCTTCCATCGCCGGGTAGATGAACTCTTCCACGACGCGCGGCATCCGGTGGATCTCATCGATGAAGAGAATGCTCCCCTCTTCCAAATTCGTCAAGAACGGCAGCAAATCGGCCGGCTTGGCGAGCGCCGGGCCGGAGGTCATCTGCACGCTGGTGCCGAGTTCATTGGGCAGTACCGTGGCGAACGTCGTTTTGCCCAAGCCGGGAGGCCCGTCGAACAAAATGTGCCCGAGCGGTTCCTTCAATTTCTTCGCGGCGTTCACGGCGATCTTCAACCGCTCCGCGACCTTGCGCTGCCCGATGACTTCCGACAGCATCCGCGGCCGCAGCGCGACGTCACGGCGCTTGCGCTCCTCTTCGCCGGGTGCGGCCCCGGAACCGATGATCTTCTCGCGGGCCATTTAGAACCGTCCTGCCGAGTAGGGCCGGGGGTCGATGTGCGGCGATTCGCCCGTCAGCAGTTCCCGGATTAGTTTCCCGGTCCCGGTCGCCATCGACAAGCCCAGCATCCCGTGCCCCGCCGCGATGAACACATTCGGATGCAACCGGCTCCGGTCGATGATCGGCAAACCGTCGTACGTCATCGGCCGCCAACCCCACCATTCCTCGAATGCCGGGGCATCGGTATCGTTCAGATAATGTGAAGCCCCATCGCGGAGCAGTTGAAGCCGGCTGCGGTTGAGCGTGTCGTCGTACCCGGCGAATTCCATGGTCGAACCGATGCGGAACCCGGAGGCGAAGGGGCTGACCGCGACGCGGTGCTCCTCGAAGATCATCGGGAAGGTCGGGCACACCGCCGGCCGCTTCAGCGTGATCGAATACCCCTTCCCCGGGATGATCGGCACTTTGCCGCCGAGGTGCCATTGCAACAGCGGTGTCCACGCCCCCGTCGCCACGAGGAACGCATCGGCCGGGAAGCTCCCGCGCGTCGTCGTCACCGCGCCGGCTTTGTCGGACTCGGTTCGGAAGCCGGTCATCTCGGCTTGTTCCACGAACGTCACGCCGCGGGCGATCAGGAGCCTCCGCAATTCGGTCATCAGCTTGTCGGGCCGCAATTGGGCGTCGCAGTCGTAAAGGTAACCGCCGGCCACGGAGCCGGGTTTGAGCGCGGGTTCGAGTTTACGCAAAGCGTCGGCGTCGAATCGGCGTGCCGGGCGGGCGAACGATTCGCCCAGGAGACGGTCGGTCTCGGCGTAGTGCTCGAATGCTTTCGCCGTTTGGAACACGAACAACAGCCCGTAGGTGTCCCATTCGACATCGAGCTGTTCGGCTTCGAGCAATTCGTCGTAGAGCCGCCGCGACGAATCGAGCAAGGCTTGGATGCCGAGCGCGGCGTCCATCATCGCGGATCGATTGCATTGGCGGGCGAAGCGGAGGAACCAGCCGAGGTTCCGCAGCGCGAACCCGGGCCGCACTTTCAAAGGAGAGTTCTTCGCGAAGAGCGATTTCAGAGTCGATCCGATGGCACCCGCCACCGCCAGTGGCAAGACGTGGCTCGGGCAGATGTAGCCGCAGTTGCCGTGCGAGCACCCACCGCCGATAGTGCCTTTGTCGAGAACCGTCACCGACCAACCGGCGCGGTTCAAGTAATACGCGGCCATCGTGCCGACCACCCCGCCCCCGATGATCGCGATCGTTTTCATTCCGTCACTTCTTCGGCATCGTCGTCCACGGGAAGTCGTCGGTCTTGAACGGGACCGCCGGGAGCCCCTCCTTGTTGTAGAAGTTCACCACGGGGTAATTCTTCCACCCGAAGCGCACCGCCACCGGCTTGGGCACCTTCTCGCTCGTCACCTCCACGGTCGTACCGACGATCACGGCCTTCGCCGGGTAGAAGTATTTGTCTTCCCCGCACACGGTGAACCCATTGAGCGTCGGATACTTCGCCAGCAGTCCTCCACCGGAGTTGTCGAACTTGATCACGACCTTATCGCCCTCGATCTTCGACTCCTTATAGCTCGGTCCGCTGCCGGCGATCTTCTGGCCGTAGGTGCCGGCGCGGGCGGCGAGCGCGAGTCGGTTGCCGACCGTCGCCTTGTCGCGCGGGTGAATGTCGTAGAGGTCGCCGACGTCGTTGATGACGGCGAGGCCGACGTTCTCGAGCTTCTTGGTCGCGTAGACTTGGGCTTCGCGGAGTTCGGCCCAGCTCACGCCGTCGGCGTCGCCGGCGTGCCACGGGGCGAGCATCACGGCGTAGAACGGGAAGTCACTTCCCCACTTCGTCCGCCAATCTTGGATCATGGCCGTGAACAGCGTGCGGTACTCATAGGCCTTGCTGGCGTTCGATTCGCCCTGATACCAGATAGCCCCTTTGATCCCGAACGGCATCAGCGGGTAGAGCATCGCGTTGTACAGCGACCCCGCCACATTCGGGCCGATCGCTTTCTTGTCCTTCTCGAACTGCTCGGCCGCTTTCTTGCCCGCATCCGCGTAGTACTTCAGTTCCTCGACGGCCGCGAGCGCTTCGGCGCTGGTCCAAGCTTGGGCCGGGGTACCGCCCCACGAGGTGTGGATCAGGCCGATGGGCACGTTCAAGCTCTTCTGCAAGTTCTGGCCGAAGTGGTACGCCACGGCCGAGAAACTGGGGATCGATTCCGGCGCGGACTCGCTCCACTTGCCGAAGTGCTTGAGGTCGTCCTGATCGGCGAGGGGCTTTGTGGATGTGCGCCGGCCGACGGTGAAGAGCCGGAGGTTCGAGTTCTTCGAGTTCGCGGAAACGCGGTCCAGATCGTAGCTGCTTTTGTTCGTCATCTCCATGTTCGACTGGCCGGAGCAAATCCACACATCGCCCACGGCCACGTTTTTGAACTCGATCTTGTTCTTGCCTTCGATCGCGAACGCCGACTTGACCGCCGCTTTGTTCGCGGGGAGCTTGACCTTCCAATTCCCGTCCTTGTCGGTCTCGGCGGTCGCGGTGGCGCTCCCGAGGGTCACAGTCACTTTCTCCCCGGCCTCGGCCTTGCCCCACACGGGGATCTCGGCGTCGCGCTGGAGCACCATGTTGTCGGTGAAAATCGGATGCGGCTTGACATCGGCGAACGCGGCGGCGGGGAGCGTCGCAATCGAGGCTGACAACAGGAACCGGGAGAGCATGGACGATACTCCGGGGAGGGGAAAGTGCGATCAGGGTACCAGAATGAATCGGGAGTGCCAATGTCGGTAGCGATCGCGGGCGGCTGCGTTTCACGGGGTTTCGGATGCGGGATCCGACCCGTCCTACGAAAGGCCGACACTCCACTTTGCGAGGGTTCGCCCCAGCGCCGCCCGCCTTTGTCGGTAGGCCAATTCGGCTTCCGTGGCGCCGACTTCGACGAAGCGGATCGGATCGCCCGGTCGCAGTTGGCTGAGGCGGTCGAGGTCGGCGCGGATGACGTGGGCGATCTTCGGGTAACCGCCGATGGTCTGGCCGTCCACACCGAGAATCACGGGCAAACCGTCGTTGGTGATCTGCACCGCCCCCGGGGCCACCGGTTCGGACGCGAGTTCGCGCGGCGGGCGGAGCAACGGGAGCCCTAGCAGACGCACCCCCATGCGGTTGCTCGCTGGGGAAACGGTGTAGGTTTGCTCGAAGAAATGCGCATCCGGGAACCAGTGTCGCTGAGGCCCGGGGAGGACGCGGAGAATATCCGAACCCAAGTCCGACGGTTGAATCCCCGAACGCGGCTTCAAAAAGGATGGTCCGCAATCCAGCACCTCATCCTTGCGGATCGGTTCGAGCGCCGACGCACTGCCGAGAATTTCCCGACCGCGGAATCCCCCGGCCACACACAGATACGCCCGACACCCGCCGGGTGTCCCGCCAATTTTCAATGTCTCCCCGGCGGCGAGGTTGAAGCTCCGGCCCACCTCGAACCCCCCCGGCAGTTGGAAAGGAGCTCCGAAGATCACGGCTGCGATCTCGCACTCTGCGCGGAGCGTCGGCCCGAGCAACGTGATCTCCAGCGCCAACGTATCCGGCGGGTTCCCGACCAATCCGTTGCCGAGCGCGCAGGCCGAAGCATCGGCGGGGCCGCCGACGGGCACGCCCAAATGGCGCGAGCCGGTGCGCCCGCGTCCCACGAGCAGCGAATACAATCCCGGTTCCAGCACGAGCAGACCCATTCTCCCGTTTTACGGCGATCCCCATGAACCCGCTCAGCCACTTCGACGAATCCGGGGCCAGCCGCATGGTCGACGTCGGCGAGAAGCCGCCATCGCACCGCGTCGCCGTCGCCTCCGGGGTCGTGCGCATGGAATCGGCGACTCTCGATTTGATTCTGAACCGGGGCATTTCCAAAGGGGATGTCTTCGGCGTCGCCCGGCTCGCGGGGATCATGGCGGCCAAGAAAACTTGGGACTTGATCCCCCTGTGCCACCCGCTCGCGCTCAACTCCGTGGAACTCGAATTTCAGCCGTTGCTACCCGATTCGGTGCAGATCATCGCCACGGTGCGGGTTTTCGGCCGGACGGGTGTTGAAATGGAAGCGCTCACTGCGGTTAGTGTCGCGGGTCTGACCGTGTACGACATGTGCAAGGCGATCGACCGCGGCATGAGCTTGGATTCGATCCGGCTCGACCAGAAATCGGGCGGCCAGCACGGCGACTACAGCCGGGAGGGCGGCCCGGCGTAACCGGAGCAAAATCATGACGACCGCACTCCCCGCTCTGGATTTCCCCACCCGCATCGAATGCACCCCGCCGCGACCGGCCCCCAACCCGTTCGCCCCGGTGCTCGCGGACATCGTCGAATCGGATCGGATTTTCGCCGAGACCTTGGCGAATCACCGCTCGCCGGTCGCGCCGATGATTCAACATCTCCGCCACTACCGCGGCAAGCGGCTCCGGCCCGCCTTGGTGTTTCTGAGCGCGAAGGCGTGCGGTCGCATCGCCCCGGCCCACCATATCCTCGCCGCCGCCGTGGAAATGATCCACACCGCGACGCTCGTCCACGACGACGTGCTGGACGAAGCCGACACCCGCCGGCACATCGGCAGCTTCAACGCGGAGTGGGGCAATAAGGTCAGCATCCTGTTCGGCGACATGTTGTTCACCCACGCCTTCCACCTGACGAGCACCGTGGATGGCCGGGCGTGCCAACTCATCGGCGCGGCGACCAATAAAGTCTGCGCCGGCGAATTGCTCCAAACCCGCGAGCGAGGCAACTGGCACCTGACCGAAGCCGATTATTTCGCCATGATCGACGGCAAGACGGCGGCGCTCACGGAAGTATCCACTCGGCTCGGGGCGCTCTACGCCGGGGCGACGCCCGAGGTCGCGGAACGGCTCGCCACCTATGGGCGCAGCCTCGGGATCGCGTTTCAAATCGCGGACGACCTGCTCGACCTCACCGGCGAAGAAACAAAGGCCGGGAAAACCTTGGGCACCGACCTCGAGCAACGGAAAATGACCCTGCCTCTGATCCACGCGCTGAACACACTGCCCGCCGACGAAGCGGACGAATTCCGCGGACTCCTGCGGCGACCGGGCACCGACAAACGCGCGGATGTGACGGATACCCTGATCCGTTCGGGGTCGTTGCAATATGCTAAACGGATGGCCGAGGAGCATGCGCGGATCGCGCGGTCGTCTTTGGACGGCTTGCCCCGCTCGGAATCCCGTGCGATCCTCGAGCGACTGACCGAGTGGTCGATCCGCCGGGAAAAGTAGCGGGAATGGGTCTGATTGGTCGATACTCCCGATTGATTACACTGAAGAGGAACGCGAATGACGCCGACAATACAGGATGGAGAGGATCCAAAACCGTTCTGATCCCTTTCATCCTTCTTCGATCCGCGTCATCCGCGTTCGTTTTT
>JAYTBD010000042.1:0-2358 GCA_043737155.1 Fimbriiglobus sp.
CCGGCGTCGATGTCCTGTCCGGCGAAGGGTTCGCCCGCTTGAAAGGCCGCACGGTCGGCTTGGTGACGAATCACACCGGCCGGGCCTCCGACGGCTCGCCGACCATCGACCTGCTCTTCAAAGCCGACGGCGTCAAGCTGGTCGCCCTGTTCAGCCCCGAGCACGGCATCCGCGGTGAGGCCGATGAGAATGTCGGCGACTCGATCGACGCCAAGACCAAACTCCCCGTCTACAGCTTGTATGGGAAGCGGCGCAAGCCGACGGCCGAAACCCTCAAGGGGATCGATACCCTCGTCTACGACATCCAGGACATCGGTTGCCGGTTCTACACGTACATCAGCACGCTCGGCCTGGTTCTCGAAGCCGCCAAGGAGCACGGCCTGAGGGTCGTCGTACTCGACCGCCCCAACCCGATCGGCGGGTTGGCCGTCGAAGGCCCCATGCGCGACGCCGGGCGAGGCTCGTTCGTCGCCTACCACGATCTGCCGGTTCGGCACGGGATGACCATCGGCGAGCTGGCCGTGCTGTTCAACGACGAGCTGAAACTCGGCGTGGATCTCGACGTCGTCAAGGTGGCCGGCTGGCGGCGCGGCGACATGTTCGACGCGACCGGGCTGACGTGGCGGAACCCGTCGCCGAACATGCGCCACCTCACGGCGGCGCTCCTCTACCCGGGGATCGGTCTGTTGGAGACGACGAACGCCAGCGTCGGTCGGGGGACGGAGCGGCCGTTCGAGTGGGTCGGGGCACCGTGGATCGACGGCCGGCGGCTCGCGGAAGAGCTGGCCCGGCGGAAGCTCCCCGGCGTCCGGTTCGTCCCGGTGACGCGGACGCCGACGGCCTCGACGCACAAAGGGGTGGAGTGCGGCGGGGTGGACATCATCGCCTCGGACTGGACGGCCGTCCGGCCGGTGCGGCTGGGGCTGGAGATCGCGGCCGCCCTGCGGACGCTGTACGCGAAGGAATGGGACGCGAAAAACTTCGACCGCCTCCTCGTGAACAAGGCGACGTACGACGGCGTGCTCGGCGGGACGGCGGTCGCCGACTTGGAGAAGGCGTGGACACCGGGTCTCGACGCCTTCCGCAAACGCCGGACGGCCGTCCTACTCTACCCCGAGTAACCGAATGATCCGCACCGGCCTCGACGTGCTCCGCGGCGAAGGGTTCGCCCGCTTTCGCGGACAGCGCGTCGGCGTGGTCACGCACGCGGCCGCGTTGAGCGGCCCGCCTTGGAAAAGCGCCGTGGAGTTGTTCTCTGCAGCCGAAGGGATCGAACTCGCGGCGGTCTTCGGCCCCGAGCACGGGCTCACGGGGGAAGCCCAGGATTTAATCGCGGTAGATGAATCGCTCCCCCGCTTCCACAGCCTCTATGGCGATTCCTTCGACAGCCTGAAGCCGACGGCCGGGCAACTCGCGCACCTCGATCGGCTCGTCATCGACTTGCAAGATGTCGGCTCGCGCTACTACACCTTCCAAGCGACCATGCTTTATTGCATGGAGGCCGCGGCCGCAGTCGGCTTGCCGGTGACGGTCCTCGACCGGCCCAATCCCGTCGGCTGGCTGCCGGAGATCGAAGGCCCGCTCGTACGCGCCGGCTTCGAGAGCTTTGTCGGCGTCCATGCCATCCCCACCGTCCACGGCATGACCATCGGCGAGTTGGCGAAGCTGTATCGAGTCGAACGGGTGCCGTCTGCGAAGCTCGAAGTGATCCCGTGCGAGGGGTACCGGAGAAGGGATCGTTGGGAATGGGTGTTGTCACCGTCGCCGAATATGCCGAGCGCGGCGACGGCCTCGGTGTACCCCGGCGGTTGTCTCTTCGAAGGGACGAACTTGAGCGAAGGCCGGGGCACGACCCGGCCCTTCGAATACATCGGTTTCCCCGGGGTGAACGCGGAGGAAATCGCCCGGCGATTGAATGCGGAAGGTTTAGCGGGCGTTGAATTCTTACCCGTCGAATTCCGACCGACCTTCCAAAAACACGCGGGCCGAACCTGCGGGGGGTGCTTTGTCGTGCCCACGGAGCCCTCGCGATCTCAACCGTTGCGAACCGGGTTGGCGATGCTCCAAGCCTTCCGCGACGTCCTCGGCGACGCCTTTCATTGGCGGACCGAACGGTACGAATTCGTCGAACACATTTCCGCGATCGATCTCCTTTTCGGGAGCGATCGCGAACGCTTGGCCCTCGAAGCGGGCGTGCATTGGCGGGTGATCGCGGCGGAGTGGGAATCGGACGAAGCCGCGTTTCGAGAACGCCGCAAGCCGCATTTGCTCTATCCTGACTGACGCTGGTCGACCGCTGCGGCTGATTTGTTAGCCGGACGCGCCAGCGACGGAGTAAATCGCGCAGGGCGCAATGCG
>JAYTBD010000043.1:0-2356 GCA_043737155.1 Fimbriiglobus sp.
TGAAGAAGTGAGTAGTGGGTAGAAAAATCCAATCGCCCGATTTGCTATCCACTACCCACTACCCACTAACCACTACCCACTCTTTCCCAGCGCCAACGGCTTCGCCCATTTGCCGTTGCAGTCTCATCCGCTCCCACGATGAGACCACCCGAATGCGCCTCGCCCCTTGGATCGCCGCCGGAGGGCTGACGTTCGCCCTTTGCGCTCTGCCCCTCTTCGGCCAACCCGGCGATAAACCGGCCCCCGCGCCGGAAGGGCCGAAGGCCGTCAAACTCCCGCTGACCCGCGTCGTGCTCTTCAACGCCGGCATCGGCTACTTCGAGCGCTCCGGCACCGTCGATGGGCCTTCCAAGCTCGCCCTCAAAGTGAACGAGGAGGACATCAACGATCTCATCCTCACGCTGATGGTCAACGACCCCAACGGCACCGCTCGCGCCGTGACCTACGACAACCGCGCTCCGGCCGAGATCACGCTGAAAGCGTTCAGCATCGACCTGACCGAGAACCCGACGGTCGGCGCTTTGCTGCTGCAAGTCCGCGGGGAAAAGGTGGAGATCATCGAAATGGGCGGCACCGCCGTTTCGGGCAGCATCGTCAGCGTGGTCAAACCCGAGCCGAAGACCAAGACGCTCCAGAAGCCCGGTGAGGAGCCACAGACCATCACGACCGCGGAAGCCACGGCCTTCGAATCGGTCAGCCTGCTCACCGACGACGGTTTACAAACCGTGTCGCTCGCCAAGGTGAAGAAAATCAAGTTCACCAAGCCCGAACTCCAAGCCGAGTTCCGGCTCGCACTCGAAGCGATTTCCGCGGCTCGCGGTGCGGCGACGAAATCGGTCGGCGTGACATTCCCCGGCCAGGGTTCGCGCAAGGTCAGCGTCGGCTATGTCGCGGAAGCGCCGCTTTGGAAGCCGACGTACCGGTTGACCCTCGGCGATGCGGCCCCGAAGCTCATCGGGCTCGCCGCCGTGGAAAATACGACCGACGAAGACTGGGAGAACGTGAAGGTCAAACTCGTCTCCGGCCGGCCGATGACCTTCCAAATGGATCTGTACGATCCGCTCTTCATCCCGCGGCCGCTGGTCGAGCAGGAACTGTACGCTTCGCTGAAACCGCCGGTCTACCAAGGCCCGGCGCTGCAAATGATGGGCGGGAACTTCGGCCAAGGCGGCTTGGCCCAACTTGGTGGTGGGTTCGGCCTGCAAGGAGGGCAAAGCAACCTCGGCGTCGGCGGCGGCGCGTTGGGGATGGTCGCTTTCCAAGGCGGAGGGTACGGGAATTCTTATGGCGGCCTCACCCGGCCCTCCGTGCGCAGTTTGCTGGGGGATCGGCTCGACCTCGAAAGTTTCAAAGTTCGGGAGTTCGAACGCCGCGAGCAAGCGAAACTGAATCCGACGAAACCGTCGGACATTCCTGCGACCGCCAATCTCGGCGAATCCTTCGAGTATCCGGTCCTGGAACCCGTGAGTCTGCCGCGATTCAAATCGGCGCTGCTGCCCATCTTGAATGAACCGCTCGAGATCGAACGCATCAGCCTGTACACGAAGCAAGTCCTGCCGACGCACCCGCTCAAGGGACTGCGGTTGAAGAACACGTCGAAGCTGTACATCGCCCAAGGGCCGGTGACCGTGTTCGAAGGCGACACCGTCGCCGGACAATCGCGCTTGGCCGACGTGAAGCCGGGGGAGACGCGGTTGCTCAGCTACGCCATCGACTTGGACGTGGGGATGACCGGGGGCGACGAAACTACGGGCGTGAAGAATCTGTCGGTGAAAATCGTCTCGGGGGATCTCCGGATTGCGACGCGCCGAACAGCGACTGTCAAGTACACCGCCTTTAACAAGAGCGCCGAACCGCGGACCATTTGGATTACGCAAGCCCGGAAGCTGGAGTGGAAGCTGCTCGCCCCGGCGAAACCCGCGGAAACCACCGCCGATCTTCAGCGGTTCGAATTGAAAGTGGCGGCCGGCAAGGAAAGCAGTTTGGAAGTGATCGAAGAAAAGGACATGGTTGAATCGAGTTCGCTGCTGGGCCTTTCGAATTCGGAATTCAAACGGATCCTGAAGATGGAGGTAGCCTCTCCCGCGATTAAAGAAACGCTCGCGAAAGTCCGCGCGGCCCTGGCGTTGCCCGACGAAACTATCAAAGCCATCGCCGAGGAAGGGATCGAGTTGAATGTGATCAACGAGGCACAAGCGCGGATGCGGAAGAATCTGGAGGTCGCTGCCAAGGACTCGGACATCTACAAGCGCTATTTGAAGAAGTTCGACGATCAGGAGACCGAGATCGAGAAGCGCCAAGCGAAGATCAAGGAACTGACCAAGACCAAAGAGAAGCTGGCGAAAGAATTCAAAGC
>JAYTBD010000044.1:0-2355 GCA_043737155.1 Fimbriiglobus sp.
CAAGTACCGGGGAACCACCGCCGCGCCGGAACCCATGCCGCGATCCCCGACCCCGCCCTGCCCGAGCACTTCCATCAAGGCTGGCACGGGGGACAAACAGCGGATCCACTCCGCGGCATCGGCGGCGATCCCGGTGCTCCCCTGCGTCAGCCAGTGCGGCGCCAGCGGCAGCGCCACTAGCGCCAGCACCGCGCCGTAGCTCGTCCGCAGCGCCCCGTCGGAGGAGTTCGCCCGGCTGCTGATCAGTAGCGCCAGCGTCGTGAGCTGCACCGTCGCGGCGGCGAGTACCGCGTAGAGCAGCCCGACACCGCCGCTCGCCGAGACGCCGCCGAGGGCGTAGCACGCCGCCGCCGCCGGGGTCGTCACCGCGAGCAGAATCGCGGCGAAGCCGAGGATGCCCCCGAGCTTGCCCGCGTAGATCGACCATGCCGACATCGGCGAATTCAACAGCAGCGTCAGGGTCCCGTTCACCTTCTCCCGCACGATGGATGTCGCGGGGAATGCCGGGACGAGGAACAGCACCCCCGCGAGCAGGCCGTAGCCGAAGACGCGCAGCACTTGCAGCGACCGCGCCCCGCTCAGGTCGCTCACCCCGCCCGTCGGCCAACGCACGAGTACCAGCAGTGCGCAGACCGCGGCGAGCGCGATGAGGATCGCGGTCGTGGTCCGGGTCCGGAGCAGGTCGAAGAGTTCGCGGCGGACGATCGGGTTCACGGCGAGTCCTCCCGCGCCGCGGCTTCGGCGTCCCCCGCCCGCGCGGCCGTCATGAACGCCTCTTCCAAATCGGTCTGCACCTCGCGGTACTGCGCCACCCGAAGCCCACCGGAGACCAACTCCCCGAGCAGGCCCGCCAGCGCGTCGTCACTCTCGGCAGTCCGGAATCGCACCGCCGACTCGGTCGGCGATGTCGTGACTTCGCCGCCTTCTCCGACGCGCGCCCGGATGATCGCACCGGCGCGAACCAGCGACTCCGGACCGGTGAGGATCACTTCCATGGTCCGCCGCGGGCTGAGTTGCCGGGCGATCTCGTCGAGAGTGCCGATGGCGCGCAACCGGCCGCGCGTGATGATGGCGACCCGGTCGCAGATCCGCGCCAACTCCGGGAGGATATGGCTCGTCACGATGAGCGTCTTGCCGCGCGCGGCGAGGTCGAGCAGCAGTTGTCGCATCTCGATCCGCGCGGGCGGGTCGAGTCCGTTGGCCGGTTCGTCGAGGATCAGCACGAGCGGATCGTGGAGCAGCGTCCGGGCCAGCGCCACCCGCTGCCGCATCCCGTGGCTGAGGCTCTCGACGTAAAGATCCTTGAAGCCGGGGCAGCGCGCGAGTTCGAGGACTTCGTCGATCCGCTTGGCGCGGGGCCGGCGCGGGATGCCGAAGGCGGCGCCGAAGAAATCCAAATACTCGGCGACGCGCATACCGTCGTAAGAGCCGAACGTGTCGGGCATATAGCCGATGAGCCGCTTGAGTTGCCGGGGCCGGGCGACGCAGTCGATGCCGCCGACGGTCGCGGAGCCGGAGGTGGGCCGGGCGAGACCCACGAGGATCTTGATGGTGGTCGTCTTGCCCGCGCCGTTGGGGCCGATGAACCCGAGGATCTGCCCCTTGTGCACCGACAGGGTCAAGCCGTCGAGGGCCACGAACTTGCCGTAGCGCTTCGTCAAGTCGCGCACGTCGACCACCGCACCGTCCGTACCCGTACCCACGTCGATTCCCCCGGTGCTAGGGCGCCGTCCGCCCGTTCACTTCCAGCGATAGCGATTCGATCTTCCAAGCCGTCTCCGACGCGTCGCCGGCCGACATATCACCGATGGCGATGTTCAAATACAGCCCGCCTTGATCGTCCAATTGCAAATGGGTCGCATCGGTGATTTCGACGCGGATCGGTTCGAATGGCGCATCCGTTTGAAAGAGCGGTTGTTTGCCGTCTTTGCCGCCGGATACGGTGAACTTGCGAAACGGTGTCCGCGCGTGGACGAACAGCGTCGCCTTCTCAACCTTCAACGGCAGAACGGACGCCGGCAATTGGAAGCGCAAGCGCATATCGACCGCGTACGGTGCGGTCAGGGTCACCGGCAACGTCTTGCCTTCCGAGTCGCGGCGGTACGGGACCATGCCGCGCGGGATTGTCACCGGCGTATTCCCCGGTGTCCGCTCGAACTTTAGCGGCACGGCGAGCAGAACGCTCCCGACGATGCGCGTCCCCTCGTCGCGGGTCATCGGCACATCGGTCGAATCGGCCCACACGAAGAGGAGATCGCGGCCTTCCAAATGCCGGGGCCCCGTGCCGGTGTGCAATTGCCGGTACACGGCCTGACGGCGTTGCTGATGATCGGTCAGCACAGTGTCGGCCGAGAA
>JAYTBD010000045.1:0-2355 GCA_043737155.1 Fimbriiglobus sp.
GCTGGCCTTCCTGCGTGGATGCTCGGTCGCTTCGGTGATTTCGCGGATCGATTGCGCGACGACAACCGAGTGAGCAAACGGCACATCGGATCACGAAGACAGTTTTGACTTCACACGCGGTTTCACCGGTCCTTTCGGAGGCCGTCATCGCGTTGGAAGTCGATCTCGAAGGTTTTGTCCCGCATCGCCTCGTGGCACTTCAGGCAAGATAGCGTCAGGTCGTTGTAGGCCACCATGACCCCGTCGATGTTCTTCTCCTTAGCCTTCTTGGCGATGGCCTCCGCGGGTCGCCGGAAGGTCTGGATGTGGAACTGATACTCCGTCCCCTTATAAGCGTTGAGGAAGTCGGCGGCGCGGCTGGTGGCCACGAGTTCCTTGGAGGCGGTTTGGATCTTGTCGAAGTCGTTGAGGGCGATGCCTTCGAGGATCGTTTGGGTGTTTTTGAGCTTCAAAGCCATCAATTCCTTGCGGGTGGGCAACTTGATCCGCTCCTCGTCCGGGGGCTTCGGATCGATGCCCACCTTGGGCGGCGCGGGAGCATCGGGCGGCAGGGCCGCCGTGCGACTGGTGAGCGCGATGAGCAAGAGCGCAGTCGATATTGCCAAAAGGATTCGCATGCTGTTCATGATTCTCTCCCGTTCGGATGGAACTCGGGCCGCGGTTCGACCGCCGCAGTCCCTTTCTCGTAATGCGAGTAAAGGGCGATGGGCACGGCGGAGTCGCCGAGGTGGTTTTGGATCAAAGGCCACACGCGCAGCCACGACAAGCCGCCCACTCCGGTGGCCATCTTCGGCAGGGCCAAACTCCGGATATGTCCCTTGTCGAGTTCGTGTCGCAGCCGGCGCAGGCAGTGGTTCACGGTCGCTTCGGTGGCCGGGCCGGGCTTGCCGCCGTGGCCCGTTTCGTCGACTTGAGTCATCAGGCAAAAGATGCGCACGCCGCCGACTCCGCCCCACTACTCTTCAGGCCGGACTGCGAGTCGGTGAAGATCGCTTCCGCGCCGGCCATCGCCACGGCCAGCGCAACCAAACCCGTTTTGCTTTTGTCAGGACGGGTGCGGTGGTGAAGCCCACCGGCTTCGGTTGCCGAGTGGATTCGTGACCCGTGACGCGATCGATCCAGATCTTGTAGTAAATGATTCTGTACGTTTCGGATGGATCGCGGTGGGCCCGGGCCAACCAAGCGGCCCACACCGGCTCCCACCACGATACTTGGGCCTTTAGCAGCCCGTAGGCCCGCAACCGCTCATCGTTGTCCGCCGGCCGCTCGGGCGTGGTCTCGTCGACCCGCGCCGAACGATCGTGAACGCGGAGCGCTGCCTCTTCGGCGCGCAGAATCGCGTCGTCGCGGCCGGGGGTTTCGGGCAACTCCTCGTAACGGCCGAAGACGATGACGCTCACCCATCGGTCGTGGGACACGACGTCGTCCACCTCGACGCAGACCAGCGGATTGGCCCGCATCCACTCGATTTTTTGGCCCGGGGTCGTTACGCCGTAGAAACAAGGCTCGCCCCATTCCGATTTGTGGTAAGCGAGGGAAACCGGCACGACGTACGGCTGATTTCCGAACGCACAGCCCAACCGGGCCACTCTGGTCCCCGCGAGCGCCCGCAGGCATTCCTCCCGATTCATCTCGCGGATCACCATAATCGACCTCGCTTTGGGACGCCCTCAGCGGATGCTCCCACCGAACAAAATTCCAACGGACGTTAACAGGGTATGCAAAAAATTCGAACGGGCGCAGCACGTGACCGCCAAAACAGATCCGTCCCTCCTACCGGGAGGGACGGTCGCAAATCGACACCTACTCGACCATCACGCGAGCGCGATGGCAATATCGTTCTTGACCGCGTTGACCCCCTGCGCCTTCCACGCGGCCGTCCCGGCCTCATTCTTCTCGCTCCATGACCGGACGCTGCCGGACAGCGTCACCGTGCCGCCATCGACCGCCACCTTCACGTTAGCGGCGTCGACCTTGGCGTGTCGGACCAGAGCCTTCTCGATCCCGTCCTTGACGGCGGACGGCTGGACCGTCGTCTTGAGGGTGATGTCGTTCGAGACCCCCCTCACCCCGGACATGAAGCACACCGCATCCTTGGCGGCGGTCCGCTGGTACTGCGAGTCCACTTGCCCCTTCAAGGTGACCCAGCCCTGGGCCACGACGACTTGGACGTCTTCGGGAACCCAGACGTGCCACTTGATGGCATTGATGGCCGCCCCGGCGATCTCCGCGTCGGTCTGGGCGTGCGGCCCTTTGAGCTTGATCGTGATTTCCTCGGCGATCCCTTTGACCCCTTGCACCCGCTCGGCCGCCCGTTCGACGGCCCACTTTTCTGCATACGTTGCGACCGTGCCG
>JAYTBD010000046.1:0-2350 GCA_043737155.1 Fimbriiglobus sp.
ATGGGGGTGGCAACAGGGAGTTTTTCAACACCCTGCTAGTGGACATCGCCTTGGATAATCCGAGGACCGCGGGACCGAATCACTGATCGACAGCAATTCTTTCGCGCCGTGTTATCTTTTACGGGGGGACGCCACTGGCCCGAGTCGCGGCATTTCTCCATACTGATCCCACCTCTCATCTCCGTCCGTGTCCCCGTGGGCATCCGTTCCCATGCACCGTCAGTATCACCGTTGGTATAGCCCGTCGCTGGAACGCGACATGGAACTGCTCGAATTCGGCCACGGCGGCGCCCGTGTGATCGCCTTCCCGACCTCCGGCGGGGCGTTCCACGAGTGGGAAGACCGCGGGATGATCCACGCCCTGCGCGAACCGCTCGAGCGCGGTTGGTTCCACCTCACCTGCGTCGGCGCCGTGGACCGCGAAAGCTGGTACGCGCGTTGGAAACACCCCGGCGGCCGGGCGTGGCGGCAGGACCAATATGACCGCTATCTCGGCAACGAAGTTGTCCCCTTCACACAGTCGCGCTGCGACAACCCGTTCCTGATTGCCACCGGGGCCAGCTTCGGCGGTTACCACGCCCTGACCTTCGGGCTGCGACACCCGCACCGCGTCAATCGTATTCTGGCCATGAGTTCGCTCGTCGACATCAAGCGCTTCACCGACGGCTTTCACAACGAGACGGTCTACTTCCACAACCCGCTCGATTTCATCCCCAACGAAAACGACTACCACCGGCTCGAAGCGCTGCGTCGGCAGAACATCATCCTGGCCGTGGGCAACGGCGACCGACTCGTCGAACAGAACCGCGAGCTCTCCGGGCAGCTCTGGGCCAAAGGGATCGGCAATGCCCTGCGGGAATGGGACGGCTTCGCCCACGATTGGCCGGTGTGGCACCGCATGGTTCGCATGTATTTGGGCGGCAGCGACTGAAGTCTTGTGCGACTGAAGTCGCGGGTATGGGGTGTGGGGTTTGGGGTATGGCCCAAACCACTCCGTTCACCGGTCCGCAGTGTCTTTCTTGTTCCCATACCCCACACCCCACACCCCATACCCGCGGCGCAAGCCGCCAGCACCTATGAAAAAAGTCGGTCTCCTGTGCGGTCGCGAGTGGTCCTTCCCACCGCGCTTCCTCGATGAAGTGAACGGTCGTAAGGCGGGGGTGCACGCCGAGTTCATCAAACTCGGCGGCACCAATATGGATGCGCCGAACCCGTACGCGGTGATCGTCGATCGCATCTCGCACGAAGTGCCGTACTACCGCAGCTACTTGAAACACGCCGTGCTGGAAGGCGTGCGCGTCGTCAACAACCCGTTCATGTGGACGGCCGACGACAAATTCTTCGGGGCGTCGTTATGTACGAAGTTGGGGCTCGCGCACCCGAAAACGATGGCACTGCCGAACAAAACGTACGTCCCCGGAATCGTATTGCACGAGAGCTTGCGCAATCTGTATCCGCTCGATTGGGAGTACGTGGCCGCGCAGGTGGGGATGCCGTGCATCTTGAAGGATGCCCACGGCGGCGGATGGCGGAGCGTGTACGTCTGCAACAGCGTCGATGAATTGATCCGGGCCTACGACGAATCCGGGTTGATGACGATGATCGCCCAGGAATTCATCCACTGGGATCGATACGTCCGCTGCATGTGCTTGGGGCAGAGCGAAGTGCTGGTGATGCCGTACGACACGCACAATCGCAAATACATTCCCGACCCCGGTTATCTCGACCCCGAGTTGCACGATCGGATCGTGAGCGATTGCTTGACACTGGTGAAGGCGTTGGGCTACGACATGAACACGGTGGAATGGGCGGTCAAAGGCGGGGTGCCGTACGCGATCGATTTCATGAACCCGGCCCCCGATATGGACCTCAATAATCTGACGCCGGCTTACTTCGAATGGTGTGTGACCAAGATGGCGGATATGGTCATCGACATGGCGCTCAATCCGAAGCCGCAATTGAAGGAATTGTTCTGGTCGAATCTATTTTGACTTCCGAAGTCCGGCTTCGACTTCGGAAGTCCATGCGAAGGATTTCCGAAGTCGAAGCCGGACTTCGGAAATCGCCGTTTGAAGGGATCGCCGACCTTGGACACTTCCAAACCCATCGGTCGCTACCACGACCTGCTTTCGGCGGGCGACTTCGCCGCTGTGTCGCAGGGCCAACTCGACGCCCTCCAAGAATCGCGCGGGCTCTTCTACGGCACCCGGCCCGTCTGCACCGTTCTACGGCCGCGCTTCCTCACATTGGGCCACTACGCGTTCTTACGCGACCGGGTGGAAGTCCTTCTCCCGGCGTTTCAAAAAGTCCACGACAAGGCGCTCGCCGATCCGGACTTTCGCAAGCAATT
>JAYTBD010000047.1:0-2350 GCA_043737155.1 Fimbriiglobus sp.
GGCCCGCGGACTGATGAACGCGGACAAGGACCCCGCCGCCGCATTGAAAGACTTCGCCAAGGCCGCCGAGCTGAACCCGCGCTACTTGGCGGCGTGGCAGAACCAAGCCCACATCCTGAGCGAGCGCTTGGATCAACCCGAGCAAGCCCTCGACCGGTTGGACAGAGCCGTGGAGTTGAATCCCGGTTACGCCCCGGCCCTCGTCGGCCGGGCGGTGATCCACGCCCGCGCCGGGAAGCGCGACGAAGCGCTGAAGGGCGCCGAGTTCGCCCTCGCCCAGTCGGACGACCCGCTGGTGCGCTACCAAGTGGCGTGCGTCTACTCGATCTTGTCGAAGGGCGACGCCGACGAAAGCCGCATCGCTTTGGATCACCTGCGGGTGGCGCTCCGCGAGAAGTTCGCCGACTACGCCCTGATCGACACCGATGCGGACCTCGCGAACATCCGCGGGTCGAAGGAGTTCGCCGCCATCGTCGGATCGGCCAAGGCATTGCGCGCGAAGTGATGGGGCGGGCCGCCGTCTGACTTCGAAGACTCGGTTCGTCGGAGCACAACCCGATGGTTGAACTCCGACGGAGAGTGGATTATTGCCGAGTGGTGGGAACCGTCGGCTCACTCGTCCCCGCCGGTTTCGGCGCTTCGCCGATCTCCTTGGAATACAGCACCAACGCGGCCCCGGCGCCGACCAGCACGATCCCGATCAGCAAATAGACATTGGGCATCTCGAAGTGGAAGTTGTTCCACCCGGTCTTCGGGCTGGGGTGCCAAACCGTGCTCAGCAGCGTGTTGATGACCGGGGCCAATCCGAAGATCAGCGGGGCGATGTAGATCTTGTACGAAGTCGCCGGCAAGCCCGCGTCCGTCGCGGCTTTGACGGCGGTGCTGGTCGCGAACACCACGCAGATGGCGCCGACGGCCCCGGCGACCCCGGCGAGCGAGCTGAAGACCACGGCCGAGGTGGAAATACTCGGCTTCTCCTCGGCGCCCGCCGTGAACAGGATCATCGGGAAAATCACGGCGAGCACGAAGTACGCGAGGCCGACGCAGAGGATGGCCGCGAGGCGGGCGTCCGATTTGCCGCCGAACTCCAAGCCGCCGAAGGCGATAATCGGGACGTACGTGCCCCAAGCCAAGCCCGCGAGAATCACATAGCCCCACCAAGGAATCGTCATGGTTGCTCCAACGGTGCGAAGGTCTGATCGGCGAGCGGCACGGCGTGAGCGTGCCGTGCTGCTCGCCGCTGCGCTATCATGTGAGTGTAGTACCACCCGGGGGCGGTGTTCATGCCCAAGCGCACGATCTTCTACGACGGCCTGTGCCAGCTTTGCTCGCGCGAGATCGCGCTGTTCCAGCACCGCGTCCGCGACGGCAGCTTGGCCTACGCCGATATCTCCGCGCCGGGGTTCGACGCGGCTTCGCACGGGATCGATCCCGCGCGGGCGCACAAGCACATGCACGTCCGCAACGAGGAGACCGGGGAAATGCACGTCGGCGTGGACGCCCTGGTGGCGATGTGGGAATGCGTCCCCGGCTTCCGCCGACTGGCCCGGTTCACCCGGCTCCCCGGCATCCGCCAACTCTCGACGGTCGGCTACGCGCTGTTCGCGTGGGTC
Organism: Fimbriiglobus sp.; assembly: GCA_043737155.1. Classification (GTDB taxonomy): domain Bacteria; phylum Planctomycetota; class Planctomycetia; order Gemmatales; family Gemmataceae; genus JALHQU01. Next base: position 1,614 of record JAYTBD010000047.1, read on the forward strand.
CGGCCGCGGCTGCCGAAACGAAAACGCCCCGCGTGCAATACGGGGGCGTGCGAAGTTTAGCCTGCGGGATTAGAACTTGAGTGTCAGTTTGCCACTGCTCCCGATTTCGATGGAGCGATTTGTATCGGCTTTGCGATATGATTCGGGCAACTTGTTCACGATGGCTTCTCCGCGTGCATCGCTATCACCTTTGGGGGCGACGAAGTAGAGATACTTGCCGACCAACATCTTGGTGGTGAAGGTGCCGTCGGGCTTGAGCGGGATGCTCTCGGGCCGCGTACCTGCTTCGGCTGGTTGGAAAACGATGTTCACGCCCGTGAGGGGTTTGCCATCCGGCCCGGTGACGGTCCCGTTGACATCGACTTCCGTGCCGGGCGACGTGTCTTTGTAGCTCGAACATCCGGCGAGACCGATGACACCGAGAAGTGCGACCGTACAGAAGATATTCCGCATCGTGAGAACTCCGGTTGAATCGAGAAACGAAAGAGCCGGCGAAAACGTTCGCCGGCGAGGTTAGCCTTCGAGGCGACTTGCTCAATCGACGCTGTAGGTTTGGCCGTCGGTGGCGGCGGCCATCCACTTGAGTGTGACGCCGCTGATGCTTGAGCGGAAGAAGCGGACCGAACCGTCGCCCATGACGCAGTTCACGCCACCGGTATGAAAGCTGAACGGTTCATCGTTCGGCCCGCAGTTGTTCAGGGTCCAAGGGCAGGTGGTCGGGCCACCGGTCGGAGTCG
>JAYTBD010000048.1:0-5877 GCA_043737155.1 Fimbriiglobus sp.
CGCTCCGCAAAGCGGGAAAGGCCGTCGCTCCGCTCGCGGGGAAGGTCGTAGGGCTTGTCTTCGAGAAGCCGTCGCTGCGCACGCGCATGAGCTTCGAGACGGGCGTCGCCCAACTCGGCGGCACCAGTCTCTTCTTCCCCGGCAACGAAATTGGCCTCGGCTGGCGCGAGACCCTGCCCGACTTCGCCCGCACCACGAGCCGGTTCCTCGACGCCATCGTCCTGCGCGTTTACCGGCAGGAAACCGTCGATGGCATCGCCGAGCACGGCAGCATCCCCGTCGTCAACGGGCTGTCGGATCGCTCGCACCCGTGCCAAGCGCTCGCCGATTTAATGACGGTCCAAGAGTGTTTCGGCGAAGTCGAAGGCAAGACCGTCGTGTTCGTCGGCGACGGCAATAACGTGGCGATGTCTTTGGCCGTGGGCTGCGCCCGCCTCGGCGCGAAGTTCGTGCTCGCCTGCCCCACCGGCTACGCCTTCGACGACAAGTTCCTGCACAACTACCGGACCAAAGTCTCGGACGCTTTGCCGATGACGATGCACGACGCGGTCGCCGCGGTGAAGACGGCCGACGTGGTCTACACCGACGTCTGGACCAGCATGGGCCAAGAAGCGGAGCGCGAAGAGCGCTTGCAGAAGTTCGCCCCGTTCCAGTTGAACGCGAAGTTGATGGCCAACGCCCCGACGGCGTGCCGGGTATTGCACTGCCTGCCCGCGCACCGCGGCGAGGAGATCACGGACGAAGTCGTTGACGGCCCGCAGAGCGTGGTCTTCGACCAAGCGGAGAACCGCCTGCACGTGCAGAAGGCCGTGATGGAATGGTTGCTGAAGGGCCGCTGATTCGTCACTCGTGTTTGTCTTTGATGAGCCACGGATCGTTGGTCGCTTTGCGCCACCCGGCGAGGGTCGTCGCCAGCGAGTCGTGGAGCTTCTTCGTCGCGAAGTCGGCGTCCGCGAGGAGGTTCTTCACTTCGTGCGGGTCGGCGACCACGTCGTACAACTCGGCCGGTGGCCGTTGCAGATACCTCGCCATCGACCGGACGCCCATCGCTTCGTCCTTGCGTTTCAGCATCCCCTGCATGGTCGGCGAGTCCCACAGGTCGGATGCGTGCGGGAACTCCAGCTTGTTCGCCAGATTCACGATCAGCTTGTGCGTCCGCGTCCGCACCGAACGCATCGGGTAATACATGGTCACTTCGTGCATCTGGTGCGAGCCGAACACCGCGTCCCAACCCTTCGGCGATGGCTCTTCGAGAATCGGCAGCACCGACCTCCCCTTCATCGCCGGCGGTGGTTTCGCCCCGCACCAATCCAGCACCGTCGGGGCGAGGTCGGTCCAACTCACCATGGCGTCCGAGACGACCCCGGACTTCTGCCCCGGTTTGCGCACCACGAACGGGAGATGGACGCCCGCGTCGTACAGAGTCGTCTTGGCACCGGCGAACGGGATGCCGTTGTCGGAGAGGAACACGACGAGCGTGGAAGCGGCGAGCTTGCGGTCGTCGAGCATCTTCAACATGAGCCCGACGCCGTGGTCGAGCCGGGCGACGCTCTGGTAATACTCGGCCATTTCCTGGCGCACTTCGGGTTGGTCCGGCAAGTGGGCGGGCACGGGGACGGTCTTCGGGTCGAACGGTACGACGGGCACTTCCTTCGGGTACTTGTTCTCGTTGCCGAAGCCCGTCTTGGTGCGGTGCGGGTCGGTGAAGCCGACCCAGAGGAAGAAGGGTTTGTCGCCGGCGCCGTCGAGGAACTTCTCCGCCTTCGCGGTCACCGAGACGGGGTTGCGGCCGGCGTCCGCGATCTCCTGGTCGAACTTGAACACCGTCTGCGGCAGCACGTGCAGCTTGCCGAGAACGCCGGTGTGGTACCCCGCCGAGGAGAGCACTCCCGGCAGGCTCTTGACGACCGCGAACGTCTGTTGGTTGTGGGTGCCGTGGGCGAGGCCGTACTGCCCGTTCTGGTGCGTCGGCAACCCCGTCAGCATCGTGGCGCGGCTCGGACTACACGACGCCACCGAGGCGAACCCGTGGGTGAAGCGCGTGCCCGCAGCGGCGAGCTTGTCGATGTTCGGCGTCTTGGCGACCTTGTCGCCGTAGCAGCCGACCTGGAGACCGAGGTCGTCGGCGACGATCACGATGACATTGCGGCGCGGTTCGACCGCCGCCGCGGAGCCGGTTAGTAGAAGGATCGCCAAGATGGGGAGACGCATGGGGTGTTCCTTGTGGTGTGGTATCGTCGCTACTTCTTCACGGCGACGGGCCACGGTTCAACCTGGGCACGCTTCGCCCAAGCGATGTATTTCACCGTCAGTTCCTTCACCTTGTCCGGCATCTTCGCCGCGAGGTCGGAGCCTTCCACGCGGTCCTTCGACAGGTCGTAGAGTTCCCACTGCCCGGCGTGCTTGGCGACGAGTTTCCAATCGCCGGTGCGGACCGCGCGGTTCCCCTCGTGCTCCCAGAATAGGTCGCGGACCACCGGGGGCTTGTCCGCGAACGCCGCGGTCAAGCTCGCACCTTCCAAAGGTGTGATGGCGACTTCACCGACCTTCGCAGAGTATTTGGCCCCGGACAATTCCAAGCAGGTCGCGGCGATGTCGATGAGGTGCCCGGGCTGCTTGCGGAGTTCCCCCTTCGACGCGATACCCTTGGGCCAGTGGGCGATCAGCGGGGTGGAAATGCCGCCCTCGTGGATGAAATGCTTGTACTCGCGGAAGGGGGTGTTCGACACATTCGCCCAGCCGCGACCGTAGGCGACGTAGGTGTCGGCCGGGCCGGGGAACGCCTTCGGCCCCATGCGCACGGGATAACCGTCGCGGGTCTGCTTCGGCACGCTCCCCGACGCGGCCATGTCCCCCGGCTTCATCGCGGCGAAAGTCGGTTTCTCGGGCCGGTCGATGTTCGGGTGATCCTTATTTCCCGCGCGGCCCATCGGCTCGGCGCAGCCGCCGTTGTCTTGGAGGAACAGAATCAGCGTGTTCTCCAGTTGCCCCGTGCGCTTCAACTCCGCGACGAGTTTACCGACGCCTTGATCCATGCGGTCGACCATCGCCGCGTACACCTCGATGCCCGCCGCTTCCCACTTCTTGTCGGCGACTTTGTCCCAATCTCCGGCCGTCGCGGTCATCGCTTGCTTCGGATCGACGAGGCCGAGCTTCACCGCTTTGTCGAAGCGGGCCTTGCGCGCCGGTTCGTAGCCGCCGTCGAACTTTCCCTTGTACTTGGCGATGTCTTCGGGCAGCGCGTGCATCGGCCAGTGCGCGGCCGTGTAGGCGACGTAGAGGAAGAACGGTTTCGCCGCATGGTCCTTGCTATGGTCGCCGACGAAGCGGACGGCGTGGTCCGAAATAGCGTCGGTGTAGTAGTAGGTCGCGGGCTTGTACTCGGCGTCGGCGAACGGGGAGATCATCGTGTCGTCGCGGACGACGGTGGAAGGGTCGAACAGGCTGCCGGCGCCGTGAATGGTGCCGTAGTAGCGGTCGAAGCCGCGGGCGGTGGGCCAGTTGGTTTTCGGGCCGGTCGGCGTCGAGTGGCGCGTGACATGCCACTTGCCCGTCGCATACGCCCGGTAACCGGCGGGCTTGAGAACCTCCGCGATGGTGCGACATGAGCCGTTTAAGTCGCCGCGGTAACCGGGGTGTTCCGCGCATTTGTCGTCCATCATGTGCCCGATCCCCGCTTGGTGGGGATAGAGGCCGGTCAGCAGGCTCGCCCGCGTCGGGCAACAGCGGGCCGTGTTGTAGAACTGCGTGAAGCGCAAACCGCCGGCGGCGAGCGCATCGAGGTTCGGCGTGGCGATCTCCCCGCCGTAGCAGCCGACGTCCGAGAAACCCATGTCGTCGGTGAGGATGACGACGATGTTCGGCCGCGGCGGTTCGGCGGCCGGTGCCGATCCGCAAATCGTGACCAACAGCATGACGGGGAGGAGGCGATTCATGGGAGGGGTTCCGGGAGGTGGGGTGAGTGTAGCGTATTATCCCCGCACCGATTCTGTAAAATGAATGCGGAGTTCCACCCCATTCGGCGGACCCGCGATGCCCTTGCTCGATCATTTTCATCCGCCGCTGAGCGACCGCCGGCATTGGGAGGCGTTTCATGCCCAGTGGGCCGGGTCGATTGCGCACGCGCTCAACAACACGCTGCCCGCCGGATATTTCGCCGAGTCGCAAGTCCACGCCGGACCGCGCTTCGAAGTCGATGTCGGCACCTTTGAAGAAGAACCGGAACTCGGTGGCGGTGTGACCACGCTGACCCGAACGCGAGTCGCGCTGTCGCCCCCGACGCTCGTCCTCCCCGCGATCTTCCCGCCCGAATTCGCGGTGAACGTCATCGAGACCTCCGGCGGGCCGAACTTGGTCGCGGCCATCGAACTTGTTTCCCCGGCCAACAAGGATCGCTTCGAAAGCAGACAGGCCTTTGCGTTCAAATGCGCCGCCTACCTCCAGCGCGGGATGGGTGTCATCGTGATCGACGTGGTCACTTCACGGAAAAGCCGACCGCTCGATGACTTGCTCTTGCTTTTGCAACCTGCTCTCCCGGCGGTAGACGCCGGTGAATTGTCGGCCGTATCCTACCGGCCCCTCCGCGTCGGTGACTCGGAGACCATCGGACTGCGGATCCGGACGCTGACGGTCGGTTCCCCACTCCCCGAACTTCCGCTCGGCCTGAATTCCGGATTGACCGTGAATGTGGATTTCGAGGCCTGCTACCAAGAAGCCCGCGAACGGAGCCGGTTGTGAGCGATTGCTCTTGACGCCCCGCGCCCCGGCGGGCACTCTGCGAATCTGTAAAATTGTTCCCGGTGGCCTACGGACAGGAGTGCGACGGATGATGCCCGCGAAGCCGCTCGTCTCTATCGTGATCCCGATTATGGACGAGGCGGAGTGCTTGCCGAAGTTGCTCGCGGAGCTGGGCGGCGTCTGCGATCCGCTGCCCTACCACTTCGAGTTCCTTTTCGTCGACGACGGCAGTTCCGACGCCACCCTCGATATTCTCGCGGCCGAGCGCGCTCGCGATGCGCGCATCTGCTTCATCGCACTCTCGCGGAACTTCGGCCATCAAGCGGCGTTGAGCGCGGGGCTCGCCCGTGCCCGCGGGGCCGCCGTCATCAGTATGGACGGCGACTTGCAACACCCGCCCGCGCTCATTCCCGCCTTGCTGGCCAAGTACGAAGCGGGCTACGAAATCGTCAACACGACCCGCCTTGCGACCGAGGGGATCGGCGTCGGCAAGCGGTTGCTATCGAACGCCTTCTACCGGACCTTCAACTGGCTCGCGAGCATCCGCGTCGAGCCGGGCAGCGCCGACTTCCGCCTCTTCGCCCGCCCGGTGGTCGAGGTGTTGAACGAAATGCCCGAGGTGCGCAAGTTCCTCCGCGGGCTCGTCCCATGGATCGGCTTCCGCCAAATCAGCGTGCCGTTCTCCGCGCCGCTGCGCCACGCCGGCCGGTCGAAGTACGGATGGATCAAGAGTCTGCGCCTGGCGGTCGACGGCATGACCGCGTTCAGCATGAACCCGCTGCGGAAAATGGCCTTGGGCGGGATCTTCGTCGCGGCGCTGTCGTTCCTGTACGGCTTCGCGGCCATCGTCGCCCACTTTTTCACCGAGTTGACCGTGCCGGGGTGGACCTCACTCCTCGTGAGCGTACTCTTCCTGGGCGGTTGCCAACTGGTCTGCTTCGGGGTGCTCGGCGAATACATCGGCCGCATTCTGGAGCAGGTCAAAGGCCGGCCGGTTTACATCGTGCGCGCGACGGCCGGGTTGGATTCGACGCTGCAGGTACACCCGGCGGACGAGATCCGCCAAGCCGGTTGATCCGACTCATTCATACAGGAACAAACCGGTGCGCGTCCTCGATCCCCGCGAACTCTGTCACGACC
>JAYTBD010000049.1:0-5863 GCA_043737155.1 Fimbriiglobus sp.
CGATTCGTCCGCGGGACACTCGTGCTGCGCTTGAATGAAGAGTTGAGTTCGGAAAAATTGGAGCGGGTGCGCGAACGGTTCGCGGACATTTTGGTGACCGGGACTTTCGAGCAAACGCAGGCGCTACCGGCCGAAGCGAACGAGCCCACGTTGGCGGCGTTGCCTCGGTTGAAGTTCCATTACAACAAGCAAGACTCAGGGCGGTTGCGGCAATTGATCGATGCGATCAATGAGTAGTGGTCAGCCGTGATTGGTAGTAGACCGACTTGTGATAATTGTCACCATCCCTAACGCCCGAAAATGTAGGGGCACCCCTTGTAGGTGCCCTGAAAAGGGATGCGGGGCCTGCTCCGCTTCGGCAAATGGACTCGGGCATATCATTCGCGGGCACCCACAAGGGGTGCCCCTACGGTTGGATGGGTTGTGTGACAATTTGCCACTCGCTCCAGTAGGTCACGCTCCGCGTGACGCCCACGTCACGCGGACCTACAAGATTTGGATTCACTGCTCAGCGCATAAAAAATCCGGGCACCATTCCTGATGCCCGGACTACCAAAGCGTGCGATCGGGTCCCGTCCATCCCTCAGGCAGCCTGGTTGCTAAGACCGTTCCCCCCTCGGAACGGAGAAAGCACACCAGTATCTAGAGCGGCGAGGGACGAGTTGCAAGTTACGGCGGAGAGAATTATCCAATCCGCCGAGATCGGTGGTCAAGAATTACTGCGGAGCCGCAACGGCGTGCCCTGTTCCCAATCTTTGGGAATCGGGCGGAGTTGTTCTTCTTCGGTATAACGCCAATGGGACACGGCTTCTTCGCCGAGTTGCCACGAGAATGCCGCCGAGCGCCCGTTGATTCGCGTCGGAAAGTCGACCCGGCCGTTGGAGAGGTCGACCAGCGAGACGCCCAGTTCGTCCAATTCGGTGAGCGCCATGCCGTAGTTTTGTTCCGCCTTCGCCACTTCCTCGCGGAGAGAATAACGGCGATTGCGGGCCGCCCATTCGAGTTGCCGGCGGTCGCGGTCCAATTGATCCTGCTCGTGTTCGAGGTCGAGCAAGTTCTTTTTCGAACCGACGATATCGGCCACGATGGACCGGACGAGCGGCAGCATCTGCCGCGCGGTGGAAAGATCGACAGGGCCCGACTTCCGCTTCGATTTATCGTCCGAGCCGGAAGTCCGTTTTGGAGAACTGTTCATGGTTCGCTCCCCGTTGGGTGTGCGTTGAAAGAAATTCACCGACACCTTGATTGTAGTACCTTCGCCAAGGAGTGCGCTTTCGTCCGATAGCGATATGGGAAGTTTTTTCCAACCCGAGTCTGAAAGCTGAACTGGGACGTTGGCAATTTCGAGCGTATCGTTCTAAGGTTTCGCGCTCGCGTTACAGTCTCGCGCCGTCAGGCTGCCATGCCCCCTGCGACAACCACCTCCCCACTGCCGGAAATCGAAGGATTTCTGGCGGGTCTCGCCGAGTCGAACGTACTCGATGCCGGCCGCGCGCGCGGGGCTTGGGACGACTACCGTCGGGAGCGTCCGTATTCGGGCGTCGCGGGTTTCGCGGATCATTTGGTCCGGCGCGAATTGCTGACGCCCTACCAAGCCGAGCGCGCCCTCGCCGGGGAAGCGGGCAAGCTCCAGATCGGGCCCTACGTCCTGCTCGAACGGATCGGCTCCGGGGATGTCGGCACCGACTTCTTGGCCGTCCACCGCGGCGGTCGCCGACATTTCAAGGTGAAGCTGCTCCCCCTCCGCAGTCTGTGGCGGGCGCACCAAGCGAAGCAACTGACGAACCGCTTCCGCACATTGCCGGCCCATCCTTCGATTATCCCGCTGGCCGCGATCGACACGGCGAACGGGTCGCATTACCTGAGTTGGTCGCATGCCGAGGGGGAAACGCTCGCGGAGGCGGTGCGACGCTCCGGACCTCTGCAACCGCACGTGGCCTGCCGCATTTTCGCGGAGGTGGCGGACGGCTTGGCCGTCTGCCACACGGCCGGGATTTTCCACGGGATGCTCAGCCCCGCCAACATCCTGTTCGACGGCGAAATTCTCGACCTCGGCCTCGGCGACATCCTCGCCGAGGAGTCGGACGGAGAATCGATGATCGACACGATCTCCACGGCGAATTGCGCCCGGGAGATGCTGGGCTATTGCGCACCGGAAACAATCGAAGATCCGACAGTGCGCAGTGCCGCCGCGGATGTGTACTCCCTCGGATGCGTCCTTTACGAGGTTCTCGCGGGTGTGCCGCCGTTCCTCGATGATTGCATCGTTGACATGATGATCGCCCATCGGACGCAGATGCCGTCGCGGATCCGCGCGTTGAACGCGGCCGTTCCAGAACCGCTGGATGATCTCGTGTTCGCGCTCCTTCAAAAGCCGCCCCGCGGCCGGCCGGGTTTGCGGGAATTGAAAGAGGCGTTGGAATCGCTCGCGGTGGGTCTGCCGGTCGATGGCTCGTCGACAATCCCCTTCGGCGCGCTCACCCTCGGCGTCGGGCGACTCGACATCCTGCTCGCGCCGAGAATGACCGGGCACAAAGCGTCGCAAACCTCCGCGGAAACCGAGGGGCTGATCGACTTCGATGTCCCGGGGGGAAGGCCGAGTGCCGAGACGCCCCCGGCGTACAGCGTGACCCCGGCGCCGGTCGAGCTCGCCCCGCTGAAGCCCCTCCTCTCGGATCGCGGGGGTTCGGTCCCCGTGTTGCTTCTCCCCGAACCCGTTTTGCTCCGTCAGTTCGCACTGCCGAATCCCGCGCCGAAGGTGACCGCCAAGTCGGACCCGTTACCCCCGAAGAAAAATTGGGCCCCTCCCCCGTCGCCGGTGAATTGGGTCTCCGCCGCGCCGAAGAGCGAGATCCGCGCCGTGCGACCGCCCGTCGAGTTGCCTCCCCGGCCCGACTTCGCGTCGGTGCGGCGACGCGGGTTGCCCAAGCGACTACGCTTCTGGAGATCGGCCTCGGATACCGTCCAACTCAGCGTCTTCGGCCCCCCGGAGATCCCGACGGGACGCCGGGTCGCTTTCTGGGTCTACGCCCACTCGCCCGAAACCTTTTCGGATGTCGTCACGCTCTGCCGGGCGCTCCGGCCCAATAAGGATTTACTCGGGGCCGGGTATTTGGATGCGTTCGTCGGCCGCGGCGTCGATGTGAATTTGCACTTGGCCCTGACCTACGCCGGGGTGGCCAATTCGCTGGAGATGTTCACTTGGATCGGCCAGACCATACCGCGCTCATTCGAAGTGTTCGTCCCGTGGGACAGCCCGCCCGGCTTGGCCTCCGGAGTCGTCACCGCAGGGATCGACAAAACGATGGTCGGCTCCATCCCGCTGCATTTCATCATCCCGCCCCGGAAGGCGTGAGGCGGTTGCGGAGTCCGTCCGAGAAATGATCGACACTCTCAGCGTTTGGCCAGACCTCACCCTCCGGCCCCCTCTTCGAAGCGGAGAGGGGGAGTCGGAAATAGACCGGGTGAGATCGGGGAATCGGGGTCCCCCCCTCTCCGCTTCGGAGAGGGGGCCGGGGGGTGAGGTCTGCCCGCATGACAATCAGTTCGCTTCGGGGTGCTCGATTCCATCCTTCGATTCCCCATCCGGAATGGCCGGCGCCGCAAGCTTGCGATCGCGCAACCGCTCGCGCACGTAACTCACATCCGCATCCGTGACCCCTTCGCGGCGCGGCAAACGCCGCTCGATGGCGTCGAGGAGTTCCTCCCACATCGCCCGCGTCGGGTGCTCGACCTTCTGCCAATTCTCGCGGCGGCGGAAGCGCACTTTGAACGACCAACTGCCGGCGAACCGCTCGACGGAGACGAAGCGCTTTTCCCCGCTGGCCGGGTCGAGATCGTTCCACTGAATTTCCACCGACATGGTCGAACGCCCCCTTTGGCCCACCGAAACCCGCGATAGAATGAGCTTATCGTTGCCGAAGGATTCGACCGTCCCAGGACCCGCCGATGCTCGCGTTGGAACCGTACAAATCGGCCGTGACCGCGCTGGCCTTCTCCCCCGATTCGGGCCTGCTGCTGTCCGGTTCTCAGAAGGAAGGCGTGCGGCTCTGGGACGAATCGGGCGAGAAGGTCGCCGACGTGCACCTCGGTTTGCTCGGCCCCCGGCACGCGGTCGCTTGGTCCCCGTCCGCGGGTTCGTTCGCATTCTCCGACGGTTCGCAATTCATCACGATGAAGACCGGTGAAACGCAGTTCCACTCGACAGATCTCGCTCCGAAAGGCTCGGAAGTGACGGGCTTGGCCTATCTCTCCGAAGACTTGCTCGCCGTCGGCACCGGCAGCCGGAATCTCCCGGCACCGGGGAGCGTGCAACTCTGGGACATCCCCCGGCAGATGGTCCGCCCGCAGATTTTTCGGGAAGAGCAGGGGGTCCGCGGGTTGATCGCCCATCCGCACACCAAGACCATCGCGTGGATCGGCGGAGCGGATCTCACGGTCTGGCCGATCACCACGACCGACCGCCGGAAGTTCTCGGGTCGGCACAGCGTCGTGAACGGCAAATACCTATCGATGGCGTTCAGCCCGGATGGCGAGACCGTCGCGGCCGGGATCGATTGGAGCTTCACGCTGTACAAGCTCAAGACGGGCCAAGCGACCCGGACGATCCGTCAACACAAAGGACAAGTCGCTGCCATCGCGTTCAGCCCCGACCGCCGGACGCTCGCCACCGGGAGTTGGGATGAAACTGTCCGCCTCTGGGATTTGGCGACGGGGTTGGAGACAGTCTGTTTTCAATGGAAGATCGGCAAGATCACGACGCTGGCGTATTCCCCGGACGGGACGCGCTTGGCGGCGGGGAGTCTGTCGGGGTCGATCTTGATCTGGGATGCGGATTGATCCGGGTTGAGCGAGGTGGCTTTGCTCAAAACGGACCCTTCTCCCACGGGCCGGTGATCGCCACCGTCAATCCCGGCGTTTGCAGGTTCGCGAAGAGCCATTTTCCATCGTGGCTGAAACAGACGCCGCTCCATTCCAAAGCGCGGAAGTCGCCTTTGAAGCCGTTCTTCTCACCGCTCAGCTGGGCGTTGTTTTCGGCGAAGGCGAACAGTCGACCGTCGGGCGTCAACCCTTGCAAGCGCTGACCGCGCCGACCGCCGTCCTCGCACATCACCAAGCAACCGCGCGGGCTCGCGCACAAATTGTCCGGCATATTCAACACCTCTTTGCCCGGCGACTCGAACAGCAATTGCAACTTCTCCTCGCCGGGGGTGTAGGCCCACACTTGCCCCTGATCGGCATCGCCGCCGGTGGTCGCGTTCACGTACAGCCGGCCCTCGAAATAGAAGACCCCTTCGAGCCGGGCGAACATCGCCCCGCCGTGCTTCTCCCCTTGGCCGAAGACCCCTTTGCCGTCCGCCTTGTTCGGTTGGTGCGCCAGCGTCGGATCGGCGATCGCCACCCACCGAACATTGAACTCGGCATTGCGCGCTATCTTCTTCCGAAGGTCGTTCCGCGCGTTCACCGCGAGCATTTCCAGCTTGCCTCCGCGGGCGAGGTCGCCGGGTTTGTTCGGGATCATCCGATAGAAGCCGGACGGATTGCTATCCTCCGTGAGGTAGACAATCCCCGTGCGCGGATCGATGGCCACGGCTTCGTGCACGAACCGGCCGAGATCGACGAGCGGCTTGGGCGGCGAACCGGCGCCGACCTCGAATACCCAGCCGTGCGGCTTCGTGTAACCGACCGGCTTCTTGTCCTTGGCGTCGACCGTCGTCGCGTCGCCGACGTTCTCCTCGGCGCTGAGCCACGTCCCCCACGGCGTCGCTCCGCCGGCGCAATTGTGGACCGTGCCGTTCAAACTGATCGCGCTGCTGAGCAACTGGCCGGTCGCCGTATCGAAGATCATCCTCGTGCAGCCACC
>JAYTBD010000050.1:0-2340 GCA_043737155.1 Fimbriiglobus sp.
CCGCCGGTCAGCGAATTCAGGAGCGCGATGCTCGTCGTCCGCACCGTGGAAGCGGTATCCCCCGGCAGCCCGGCGTAATACCAAAGGTGCGGCGTGAAGTCGGTCTCGGCGTTGGCGATGAGGCTCAGGATGTCCGATCGATTGGCCAGCGCCTCGAGCAGCGGGGCCTTCACATCGTTGGGCAATCCTTCGAGTGCGGCCAAGAACCCGGGGACGGTATCGGGCACGAGGTTTGGAATTTGCGCGAGAATGGCGGACCGCAAAGGCGGGTCGTTGGTCGAACGGAGGAGTTCGACCATCACCGGCACGACGGCGTCGCCGGCCTGCTTCAATTGCATTTGAGCGAACAGGCGATCTTCGCGGGAACCGGCCAAGTTGCGCACATGCGTCTGGATCCGCACGGGATCGCGGCCCACCGCCTTGGAAACTTCTTCCGACTTCTTGACGATCGCTTCGACGTTCGCGCGGGCTTCTTTGTCCGCCGCGTCGTTATCGTGCCAGCGCAGCACATTCCGCAAATTCAGGAAGGCGGAGTTGCCGAACTTGGATTGGATCAGCAGGTAATCGGCGTCGGTCGGCGGGGCCGCGGTGAACGCCTTCAACTGCTCCGCGGCGAGGTCGAACTTGCCGCGCTGGATCAAATCGCGCGCGTCTTTGAAGGCCTCGAAGGCCTTGGAATTGACGTTGATTTGCTGGGCGGAAACGGGGGCGGCCGAGAGGGCCAAGAGAAGCAAGGGCAGAGCGGCGCCCACCGGGTGCATTCGGAACAAGGGCGCATCCTCCGTCGAACCTACCGGGCGAACGCCCCATTATACGGTGCCGCGCACCCCGGACGGGCGCGCGGCGAGGCAGGTGCATTGTGCGCCCGCCGATTACTTTAAGCAATCCTCTTCGCACGCTACCAAGTCGGCGAGCGTCTCCCGGCGTCGGATCAAACGGTGTGTACCACCTGTGACGAGGACCTCGGCCGCCCGGCGCCGCGCATTGTAGTTCGACGCCATCGACATCCCATACGCCCCGGCGCTGAATGTGGCGAGCAGATCGCCACGTTTCATCGGCGGCAGATTCCGCTTCTTCGCCAAATAGTCCCCGGATTCGCACACGGGTCCGACGACGTCTTGTTCCACGGTGCCGAGGATCGCCGCTTCGAAATCGGTCGGGCATTCGGGCACGCCGGCGCCGGGTTGCACCGGCCAGATGCGGTGGAAGCTGTCGTAGAGCGTCGGCCGGATGAGGTCGTTCATCGCCGCATCTTGAATGATGTAGCGCTTGCCGCCGGTCTCCTTATTGAACACGACCCGGCTGAGCAGGATCCCCGCGTTGCCGACGATGAACCGGCCCGGTTCGAGCACGAGTTGACACTTCGCCTCGGCAACCGCGGGGAGGATCACATCGGCGAAGGCCTTCGCGGGCAGGGCTTCCTGTTGGCGGTAGTTGATGCCGAAGCCGCCGCCCATGTTGAGGAGCGAGATCGGGTGACCCTGCTTGCGCAGTTCCGCGATTAGCCGGACGCCCTTAGCGCAGCCCTGTTCGTACGGCTCCGCTTTGAGGATTGGCGAGCCGAGGTGCATGTGAATCCCGGCGACTTCCAAACCTTTGTGACCCACGACCCCGGCCGCGACCTCCAGCACCGTGTCGATGTCGAGTCCGAACTTCACACCCTTCAACGACGTGTCGGTCTTGGCGTGCGTCTTCGGGGGCAGATCGGGATTCACACGCAGTGCCACCGCCGCTTTGCGGCCCATGCCCGCCGCGATCTTGCCGATGGTGTGGAGTTCCTCTTCGCTTTCGACATCGAAGAGATAGACGTCGTTATCCAACGCGAAGCGGATTTCCTCGTCGCTCTTGCCGACGCCGGCGAACACGATCTTGGCCCCCGCCGGTCCGGCCCGGAGCGCCTTGTAATATTCGCCGCCGGACGTCACGTCGAACCCGGCCCCGTGCTGCCCCATCAACCGGGCGATGCTCAAGTTTCCGTTCGCCTTGATGCTGTAGCAGATGATCGGTTTGGCCGGGGCGAACGCCGTCTGAATTTCATTCAGATTGTGAAGCAGCAGCGCCTCGCTGTAGACGAACGTCGGCGTGCCGTAGGCTTCGGCGATTGCGGCGAGGGGGACATCTTCGCAATGGAGGACGCGGTTGCGGTACCGGAAATGATCCATAGTGAACCCGGTGGATGGAACGCTGCAAAAGGGTGTTTTAACGGGCGGAACGCCGGTTTCAATCGGTACTCCCGTTAGCCCGACGCGCCAGCGAGGGAGTCGAGACCCTCGCTGGCGCGTCGGGCTAGCGGGAACGCCGCCACAGCAACAGCATCGCGGCGAAGCCGACCAAGGGCGC
>JAYTBD010000051.1:0-2340 GCA_043737155.1 Fimbriiglobus sp.
TCCGGCACCGGCGTCTGGCCCGATTACTACCCGGACAACCTGCCGCCGACGGTCAACATCGGCATCGGCTCGCCGACGGGTGTCGGCAATGGACTCGGGGCGAAGTTCCCGGCGAAGTATCAGCGCGCCCTCTTCATCTGCGATTGGTCCTACGGCCGGCTGATGGCCGTACACCTGACGCCGAAGGGTTCGAGTTACACGGCGACATCCGAGAACTTCGTCGCGCCGAAAGGGTTGGACGGCAAGTCGCCGAAGAAGCCGTGGAATGTGACCGACACCGTCGTCGGCGACGACGGGGCGATGTACGTCACCATCGGCGGGCGGAACAACCAAGCGGGGCTATACCGCATCAGTCACACCGGCGGCGAATCAACGGCTCCGGCGGCTGAAGCGAATAAGGATGGGGCCAAGGAACGCGAGCTGCGGCACTCGCTCGAAGCGTTCCACGGGAAGAAAGATCCGAAGGCCGTTGCCACGGTATGGCCGCACCTCGGTAGCGACGACCGCTTCCTGAGCTTCGCCGCCCGCGTCGCCCTCGAATCTCAGCCGGTCGCCGACTGGCGCGACCTCGCGCTGTCCGAAACGCGTCCCGAAACGGCCTTGCCCGCGCTATTGGCGCTGGCCCGCGTCGGCGGGTTCAAAGATTTGGCCCCGTTGCTCACGTCGCTCGGCAAGATGCCATGGGCGAAGCTCACCGATTCGCAGAAGCTCGACAAACTCCGCGTGCTGCAAGTTGCGTTCAGCCGGCACGGCAACCCGAGCGCCGATGCGACCAAGGCGATCCTCGCGGAACTCGAACCGCTCTTCCCCGCCGCCGATGCGTACTTCGACCGCGAAGCGGTGCAAGTGCTCGTCTATTTGCAATCGCCGAAGGTGTTGGCCAAAGGTTTGAAATTGATGGCGACCGCGAAAACGCAGGAAGATCGCTTCCATTACCTCTTCCATCTGCGGACGCTACCGGTCGGCTTTTGGTCGCTCGACCAACGCAAGGAGTACCTCGGTTATTGGAGCAAAGACAAGCAGAAGCTTCCCCATCCGGCCGAGACGCTGAAGTGGTTCGCGGAAGCCGGTCGCGGCTACGGCGACGGCGCCAGCTTCGCCAACTTCCTCAAGAACTTCTTGAAGGAGTACGTCGCCAACATGTCCCCGGCGGAGGTCAAGGACCTGACGCCGATTCTGGTCGCCATCGATGCGAAATCGACGGAAACGGTCGCGTTCAAAGTCCGGCCGTTCGTGAAAGAGTGGAAGCTCGAGGACCTCGAACCGCAACTGGCGAAGGCGAGCGGCGGTCGCAACTTCGAGAAGGGCAAAGCGGCGTTCGCCGATGCCCAGTGCGCCAAGTGCCATCGCTTCGTCGACTACGGCGGCTCGGTCGGCCCCGACCTCACGGCCGTGGCCAGCCGCTTCGACCGCCGGGCGCTGTTGGAGTCGATCGTCGAACCGTCGAAGGTCGTCTCCGAGCAATTCCAAAATGTGGAGGTGTCCACCCTCGACGGCCAATCGGTCGTCGGCCGATTGATCGACGACACGCCGGAGTCGATCGCGATCCAACCCGACCCGCTCGATTCGAAACGCGTCGTGATCGCGAAGGGAAACATCGACGCGCGCAAAGCGTCGAAGCTCTCGCCGATGCCGGCGCACGGGATCGACGTGCTCAGCGCCGAGGACGTGCTGGATTTGATCGCGTATTTGGAATCGGGCGGGCGGAACACGCATCCGGCTTTCGGCAAAAAGTGACGCACATTGCAGCGTTGGAGTTCAACCTTTAGGTTGTCTTCGCGTGCTGCGGAGTGTCCATTGCACGGTCGGGCCGAGTCTGCGAGGCCCGACATCGCCGGCGTCGTGCCTCGAAGACTCGGCCCGACGGAGACAACCTAAAGGTTGAACTCCATCAAAGGCAGCGGTCGCACTCGCGCGGCCGGCCCGGGGCAGGGGCGACGCAATCCGAACTTCTCGCCGAGGGCCCAATTCATCGACGGCGAGTTTATCACCCCATCCCGTCCCATTTCGGTTATGCCGGCTGCGCGGACTCTGCGGGCGGATCGTATTGACCCCATTTCCGCCCCGTCTTAGATTGACCGTTCGCAAACGGCTCCCGCATCGAGGCGATTTGACCATGGCGACCGACACGGCGATGAAAACGGGTATCTGGGATAAGCTCGGCGATACTTTCACCGGGTTCGTCGAAGGGAGCCTCGGGTTCGTCGGCAGGCTCTTCGGCTCCGCCAATGACCGCGCCGTGAAAGCCGTCGGGTACGTCCGCCCGAAAAACGCCACCGTTCACACCATTTTGCCGGGGAGCATCCTCGAACGCACCAACGCCTTCGAAGAGCAGATGAA
>JAYTBD010000052.1:0-2340 GCA_043737155.1 Fimbriiglobus sp.
CTTCTCCCCGGCGGCGGGGAAGCGGATCTTGATGCGTCGCAAGGCTCCGAAGCCGCTCACATCGGTGATCTGGCCGATGCCGTATTCGTCGTGCTGGACTACGCCGCCCACGGTGTAGACCGTGCCCGCGATAGGCGTGCCGTCGGCGGCCGGGGCGATGGGTTTGGTCGCGAAGCCCGCCCGCGCCGCGGCGGGGCCGACGCCCGAGCGCCATTCGTCGATGGCGGTCCGGGCCATGTTGCGACCGCCGCTCGGATCCTCGGTGCGCACGTCGCGCGGCAATTCTTCGAGGAACATGCTGGGGATGGCGTAAGTGACTTGCCCGCGGAACTCGCGCATCCGCGCGTGGGTGAGCGTGAGTTCCTGCATCGCCCGCGTCATTCCGACGAAGCAAAGGCGGCGCTCCTCTTCGAGGTCTTCGTCTTTGCCGCTTTCAATGCTGCGGTTGTGCGGAAGAATCCCCTGCTCGCAGGCCATGAGATAGACGACGGGGAACTCCAACCCCTTCGCCGCGTGCAGAGTCATCACGCTGACGCAGTCCGTCTTTTCGTCCCAGCTATCGACGTCGCTGGCGAGGGTGATCTGCTCTAGGAAGTCGCCGAGAGTCCGGGCCGGGTCGGCCTCGTAGAATTGCCGCGCGGCCGTGATGAGTTCTTCGATGTTCGCCAATCGGTCGGCGTCGTCCTCGTCTTTCGATTCCTTCAACATCTTGCGGTACCCGGACAGATCGAGCACTTGGCCGATGAGTTCGTGCAACGGCAGATCCTGCTTCGCCCGCAGTTCGTTCATCAGCCGGCCGAAGTCTTTCAACCCGGTCGCCGCCTTCCCGCGGATGTCCGGGACACGGTGGACTTGGCCGCAGGCGACCGTCAGTGTCAGCTCGTTGTCAGTGGCGAAAGTGACGAGGCGGTCGAGGGAGACTTTGCCGATGCCGCGGGCCGGTTCGTTGACGATGCGCAAGAAGCTCACGGGGTCGGCGGGGTTCACGAGCAACCGCAGGTAAGCGAGCACATCGCGGTTTTCTTTGCGGTCGAAGAAGGCCAAGCCCTTCACGATTTGAAACGGGACGCCGTGCTTGACGAACGCCGATTCGAGCGACCGCGTGAGGGCATTGATGCGCAGGAAGATAGCGTGATCGCGGTAGCGGAAGCGGCCGTCTTGGTTCGTCTTCTTGATCGCGAGAACGACCCCCTCGGCCTCGTCCAAGCCGTTGTCAAAGCGCAGCACTTTGACCGGCGCCCCGTCGCCGTTTTCGGTCGTGAGCGTCTTGTCTTTGCGGTGCTTGTTGTGCTTGATGAGACTGTTCGCCGCGGCGATGACACTCTTGGTACTGCGGAAGTTCTGTTCGAGCGTGATGACCTTGGCGCCGGGGTAGTCGCGCTCGAAATCCATGATGTTTCGTAGGTCGGCGCCGCGCCAGCGGTAAACGTTCTGATCCGGGTCGCCGACGACGCAAATGTTGGGGTGGTGCAAATTCAACCGGCGCGCGAACTCGTACTGGGCTTGGTTCGTGTCTTGGTATTCGTCGATGAGCACGTACTTGAACCGGGCGTCGAGTTCGGCGCGCAGTTCCTCGTTGTGCTTCAGCGCCAGTGCCGGCAGGTAGAGCAAATCGTCGAAGTCCATGGCGTTGGCTTGGCGGAGCCGCTTCTCGTAGATCGCGTAAACCTTGGCCACCGTCTGGCTGAAAAAGTCGGCGGCGGTGAGGGCGTACTCGCCCGGTGGCAGAAGCATGTTCTTGGCTTTGCTGATCGCCCCGCCGAGGCGCTCGGGCGTGAACTTCACATTGTCGATGCCCGAGCGCTCGAGCGCGTCCTTGACGAGCTTGTTGCGGTCGTCGGTGTCGTAGATGGTAAAGTTTTTGTCGAGGTTCAACCGGTCCGCGTACTGCCGCAGGAGCCGGGCACCGAGGCTGTGGAACGTGCTGACGAGGACGCGGTTGCCGGGACTGATCGCTTCGACGCGGTTCCGCATTTCCCCGGCCGCTTTGTTGGTGAAGGTGATCGCGAGGATATTCCACGCCTTCACGCCGCTGTTCAGCAAATATCCGACGCGGCGGGTGATGACGCGCGTTTTACCCGAGCCGGCCCCCGCGAGGATGAGCAGTGGACCGGGCCCGTGCTGCACCGCGAGCCGCTGGTTGGGGGTGAGATCGGCGAGCAATTCTTCGTGCGTCATCGCGAATCCTTCCGGCGAGCGGGGTTTGAACCGCGTCCCGTATCTGTCACAATGATCTTACTGACCTCACTCTCTCCGAGGGGCCGATGGAGATCGCCGGGATCGGGACGCACATCATGGAGTGCGCCCGCGTGAAAAGGTTGATCGATGCGCACGCGGACA
>JAYTBD010000053.1:0-2337 GCA_043737155.1 Fimbriiglobus sp.
CGCCCGGAGTCCTCGAATCTCCGGGCGCTCACGCAACCCGGCTCGTGCTGTGCAACCGAGGTGTACCAATCGGGACTCTCCGTTACTTCAACACCCCCGAGTGCCCCTTGATCTCGGTGATGCTCTCCGCGCGGCCGCCGAGGTGTTTCGCCAAGAACTCCTCGGTGATCGCGAAGAAGTGCAGGCGGTTCTCCGGGCGGGCGAAGCCGTGGCCCTCGTCCGGATAGACGACGTACTGCACTTCCTTTTTGTTCTTGCGCATCGCCGCGACGATCTGATCGCTCTCGGCCTGCTTCACGCGCGGGTCGTTGGCCCCCTGTCCGATCAGCAGCGGCTTGACAATCTTATCCGCTTTGCCCAGCGGGCTGCGTTCGTCCAAGAAGTCCTTGTCTTTCTCGAGGTCGCCGACTCGGGTGTTGAACATCGCCTTGGCGGGCGCCCAATAGGGCGGGACCGTTTTTAACAACGTGACGATGTTGCTCGGGCCGACGATGTCGACGCCGCAGGCGAAGACGTCGGGCGTGAAGGTCAAACCGACGAGCGTAGCATAGCCGCCGTAGCTGCCGCCCATGATGCCGGTGCGCTTGGGGTCGATGGTCCCTTTCTTGGCGAAGACGTCCACGGCGTCGAGCAGATCCTGGTGCATCTTCCCGGCCCATTCCTTGTTGCCGGCGTTGAGGAACTTCTTGCCGTAGCCGGTGCTGCCGCGGAAGTTCACTTGGATCACGGCGTAGCCGCGGTTGGCGAGCATCTGCTTCAAGGCGCTGAAACCCCAGCTGTCGCGCGCCCACGGTCCGCCGTGGACGAGCAGCACCGCGGGGAGGGCTTTCGCTTCGATGCCGACGGGGTAAGTGACGTACCCGCGGACCTTCAGCTTGTCCTTGGCGTCGAACTCGAACGGCTCCATCGCGGCGAGTTTTAGATTCTCGAGCTTGCTGCTGCTGGTGAAGAGCTTGGTCGCTTTCTGGGCTTTGCGATCCCAGAGGTAAAAGCCTTTCGGTCCGACGTCCGCGGTGTACGCCACGACCCAAAGTTGATTATCGGCGGATTGGTTGGTGACGGCGAAGTCGCCTTTGTCCACTTTGGCGAGCGCCGCAAAGTCGGCCTTTACCGATTCGTCGAGCACCTTCCACTCGGTGCGGGCCTTGGTGAACGAGACCGCCAGCGGAATCCGTTTGTCTTCGTCGATCATCGCACCGGAGATGTCGTACTCGGCGTCCTCGGCGATGACGTCTTCCTTGCCGGTGGTCACGTCGTGCTTCAATAGGCGCAGGGCATTCGCGCCGGCATTGTGAATGAGCCAAGCGGTATTCGTGTCCTTGCCGAAGCCGGCGATCTGGGCTTGGTCGTCCGCGCCGACGGTCTTGATCGTCTTCCATTCCTTGTCGGCCTTGACCTTGAGGTCGAAGCCGCCATCCATCTTGGCGACCGTGATGCCACGGACTTTGAAGTCCGCATCCGTGGCGTATCCGACGGCGAGGCCGGGATTCTCGGTGTCGAGCTTCTCGTCGCCCGTGTCGATTTGAATGCGGTGCATGTCGAACGCGCCTTTGTTGCGTTTGTTCAAGCCGACGAGGATTTCGTTCGGATGCTTCCGATCCGTTTCGACGCCTTGGACGCGGACTCCTTTGAACGGCGTGAGGTCGCGCGTTTTGCCGGTCGCGATCTCGCTGGCGAAGAGGTGGTAGTTCTCGTCCCCCTCGGCGTCCTGTTCGTAGAGGAGGTGCTTGTTGTCCTGCGCCCAGTAGAAGGTGCGGATGCCGCGCTTCGGATCGGCGGTGATCGCTTTGTCGTCGGGTTCGGCATCGGTTTGAGTGGTGCTGCGTACCCAGACTTGCAGGACGTTCTTATCGTCGGGTCGCAGATACGCGATTCGTTTCCCGTCCGGGGAAATCTGCGGCCCGGCCCGCTCCGGATTGCCGAAGAGCACCTCGCGGGGAATCAACGGCGGCAATTCGGCGCGGGCCGATGGGACGGCGACGAGCAGCGAGAGCAAGACGAAAGCGGCGCAGCGCATGGCGGCATCTCATGGGAAGGGAAATGGGCGACGACGGTGGTTCGCCGCCGGAGGCAGAGTATTGATTTTGGAAGACAGAGAATTGTGGGAGGGTCAGCCCGACGCGCTAGCGACGGTCTGGACTCGACTCCCTCGCTGGCGCGTCGGGCTAACCCGACCTTCGATCACCGTGCTTTTTTCAAGTCGAAGTGCGGGTTCTCGATGACCCCGAAGACATTGCCGAACGGGTCGAGCACCGTGGCCACGCGGATGCCGCCACCGACGTCCTTCACCGCTTCGTGGGGCGTGCCGCCGAGCGTCAGCAATCGTTCGAGCGCCGC
>JAYTBD010000054.1:0-5841 GCA_043737155.1 Fimbriiglobus sp.
AAGGGATGCGCGACAACGCCCGCGCCGCGGCCGCGGCGGGAGCGACCTACTGGCCCTTCGTGGAGACGCCGGATCAAACCGGCCACGGCCTCGTCCGCAAGCTGTGCGAGAAGGCCTGTCTGCTCGTGACCGACGATTACCCGCAGTACATCGTGCCGGCGCAGAACCGCGCCATCGCGGCGAAGGTGTCGATCCCGGTTTACGCCGTCGACGGCAACAGTGTCATCCCGTTGTCACTGCTCGGACCGCCCACGGCTGCGGCCGCACATCTGCGGCCCAAGATCCACAAGCAGTTCGCGCTGGCGTGGGCGAGCCGTGCGAACCCCAAACCGAATTTCGCTATCGATGGGGCGAAGAAAGCCCCGAAGCCGCCGTTCAAATTGTGGAAGCCGCCCGCGGATCTCGCCGCGTTCGTGCGCGGTCTGCCCGTCGATCAGTCGGTGCCCGCCGTGCCGGGCGCGGTCGGGGGCACCGTCGCGGCGAAGCTCATTTTGAACGACTTTCTCGACATCAAGCTGCACCGTTATGGCGGGGAGCGCAGCTTGCCCGATGCGCCGAGTCGCAACGCCGCGAGCGGGCTGAGTTGGCACCTGCACTACGGACATCTGTCGATCGAAGATGTGATCGCCGCGGCGCTGCCGGAGGGATGGACCGAGCAGGACATCAACTACAAGGCGAAGAACAAACTCGATTTTTATTGCCGGGATGCCGATATCAACGGCTTCCTCGACGAGGCGATCACTTGGCGCGATGTCGGGTTCCAATGGAACTTTGCCCGGTCCATAGCCGCGACCGGCGGGACCGACCGGAGTTGGCAGGAGCCCGGCGAGCGGCCGAGCTTCAATTTCGACACATACGATTTCAGCCCCATCGGCCAACGCGGGACGCTCGATGCGGTGCTGCCTGGGTGGGCCAAGGCGACCTTGAACAAACACGCCGGGGACCGCCGCGAGCACCTTTACAATCTCGAGCAATTCGAAAACGCCGATACGCACGATGATCTCTGGAACGCGGCCCATCGGGAATTGGTCGCGACCGGGCGGATCCACAATTACATGCGGATGCTCTGGGCGAAGAAGGTGCTGGAATGGTCGGCGTCGCCCGAGGAGGGTTACCGCATCCTCGAGCACCTCAATAACAAGTACGCCCTCGACGGCCGCGACCCAAACAGCTACACGGGCATACTGTGGTGCTTCGGTTTGTACGACCGCTTCTGGCCGCCGGAGCGCCAGGTCCTCGGGAACATCCGGTATATGTCGAGCGAGAACACCGCGAAGAAGTTCAAACTCGGGCCGTACTTCGATTACATCCGAAGCCTGCCGACGGTGGAAGAGGTCCGCGGGATGCCGCCCCGTGAAAAGAAGCCGTTGCCGCAAGACGAATTGTTTTGATCGACCGACATTTGCTCGAACATTCATCCCCTATTCTCTTGCATCACGCGGAGTGAAAACTCACACACCCCGCATAATCCCGAACCCGGTTGCTATGGCCGTTTCTCCCGCCGGTACCCTACAGTGTTGAAACAAACTGGGAATCCCCCGAGAGCTACAATCGATGCCCGAAGCTTGGACGACACCCGCGAGCACCCGCGCTTTGATCTTCGACTGCGACGGAACGCTAGCGGACACCATGCCGATCCATTACAAGGCGTGGATGAAGATCCTGCCGCCGCGCGGGATCCCGTTCGGGGAAAAGCGCTTCTACGAGTGCGGGGGGATGCCGACGGCGAAGATCATCGAACGGCTGAGCGCGGAAACGGGCGTCCTGGTGGACGATGTCGAAGCGCTCGTCGCCGAGAAGGAATCGCACTTTCTGTCGATGCTGCACGAAGTGAAACCCTTGGCGGCCGTGGTCGAGATCGCCGCGCAATACCGGGGCAAATTGCCGATCGCGGTGGCGACCGGCGGCTACCGCTCCGTGATCGAACAGACGCTTGCGATCATCGGCGTTCTGGATTGGTTCGACGCGTCCGTCTGCGCGGAGGACACCGCCCGGCACAAGCCGGAGCCGGATGTGTTCCTCGAAGCGGCCCGGCGGCTCGGGGACATTCCCCCGGCGGATTGCGTCGTGTTCGAAGATACCGACATCGGACTGGAAGCCGCCCGCCGCGCCGGGATGATGGCCATCGATGTGCGGCCGTGGTTCCCCCCGCGCTTCGGGGAACATTGAAACTCACAACCGCGCGACCATGGCATCGGTGAACTCCGCCGTCCCCGCCTTGCCGCCCAAATCGTAGGGCTTAGCCTTTCCCTCAATCAGCACGCCTTCCACCGCCGTGAGAATTCGCTGAGCTCGCTCCCCATCGTTAAAATCTTTGAGCATCTCAATGGCGGGGAGGATCAACGGCAGCGGATTGGCCCGTCCCGGCGGGATGCTTTCGTGACTGGCGCCGAAGACCGCTTCGTAGACCTTCACTCCGTCGCCGACGTTGATGGCCGAGGTCGCGCTGATACCGCCGACAAGGCCGGCCCCGAGGTCGCTGAGCAAGTCGCCGTAGAGGTTGCCCGCGGCGAGCACTTCGAACTGCAGCGGCCGGCTCACGAGTTGCATGCAGGTGTTGTCGACGATCATTTCCTTCGCCGCGATCCCCGGAAAATCGGACGCGACCTTGCGGAAGCAATCGAGGTAGAGGCCGTCGGACATCTTCAAAATGTTCGCCTTGTGGATGCAGTGGATCGACTTCTTCCCCAGCCGCGCGGCCAAAGCGAACGCGTATTTGAAGAAGCGCAGGCAGGCGACTTCGGTGACGATTTTGAAGCTCTGCACGACGCCGGGGACGATCTCGTGTTCGGTCGTGGCGTACAGGTCTTCGGTGATCTCGCGGACGATGTGGAAGTTCACGTTGTCGAAGCGTGCCGGCAACCCCGCGAGGTTGTGGACCGGCCGCGTGGAAGCGAACAACCCGAGCCGGCGGCGGAATTCGATGTTGGAGTAGATCGGCGCCCCTTTCGGCTGGAGCAACTTGGTCTTCAGAGCGACTCCGGCGGCGCGGATGGCGTCGAACAGCTCCGCACTCAACGGCTCGCGGCCATCGTCCACGGCGGCGCGGCCGGCGGGAATCACCTCGAATTCGACCGCGGCCCCGGCGGCTTTCAGGATCGCCCGGACGGACGCTTCCTGGTCGAGTCCGACCCCGCCCCCCTGTACGAACACGACCTTCCGCATGCGCATTCCCCCACCGATGATTCGGGATTATCATAGCGGTGCTGGAATCTTCGACTCGGGAGACGGACCGTGACCATTACCTTGCCGGTCGAGATGCGGGAATCGCTGGAAGCCCGGGCGAAAGCCGCCGGGTATGAGAATGTCGACGAGTACGTGGAGGATCGGCTCGTCGACGATCAAATATTCGCCGACTTCCACGACCCCGCATTGCAACTGCGGCTCAAAGAGCTTGTGGATGTCGGCTTGGCCAGCGGCCCTTCGGTCCCGGTCACGCCGGAATTTTGGGATCGGGTGCACGCCCGTGTCGAGGAGGGATTGGCGGCGAAGGATGTCGCAAAATGAACTTGCGGGGCTGACCACAAGCCGAGATCGACCTTTTGGCGATCGCCTCGCTGATCCGAGCGCGTAGTCCGGCACCGGCGCGACGCTTCTTAGTGAATGCGGCGGACGCGTTCGACCTACTCGCGCGGTTGCCACACTTGGGTCCGCGAGGAATCGTCAAGCACCATCCAGATATCCGATCGAGGTGAAGCCCTATAGCTCGTTCGCAAATTTTGACAGTGATTACCGCCAGTGCTGCGGAGATGGTGACTACGGCTGTGATAGAGAGTTTGTTGTCTGTGGTGGGGATGTTTGCCATACCCTATTCAGGCAGTTTCTGAACGAATCTTATAGACCTTGTTCGTGAAATTGCGTTTGCACATCTCTGGCATGTTTCACCAACTCTTCAGCTTGCTTTTGAATTCTGTCTATCTCTTCCTTTGAGTCGGAATTCTGTTTGAGAATCTCGAACATTGCTGCCACCATTGCAGTCAAACGAACGGTGTATAATGCGATGTCAGCTAGCGTTTTCCGCTTTAATGTAAGTCGTTCTTTGTTTGCAAGGCCGCCTAATACGAAAAAGACGGCGCCAACGACTAATGAGCTTAATCCACCTAGGATCTGCATTGCATCCCGATTGCCAGGCGGCATCAGGATATATGCTCCAAAGTACAGACAGACAATGGAAAGGCTGTACATCTGAAAAGGCATTTCCCATGCTCGAAATGATTTGCTCTTAATATAACACAAATAACAGTTATAGGCTGCCAATGGATATGCGTTGAAAATCATCCAAACTTTGTAGTATGGAATGACAACAGTTGCGAAAAAACCTAGAATCAGCGTTAACGTACCTAAATATAACCCGATCCGCTTTGCCCACTTATCAACCGCGTCCCAACCGCTCGCTTTAGCGGAGGACACGCCACCTTCAATTTCGTCGCTCATGCTAAACTCCTCGGACTAGAAAAAATTGCGGTGACGGTATCTTCGGAAGTCTACCGACGTGGGTCAAGGCTACGGGAGCGAACTGCACCGGGGAACTCTACCGTCATTGTTTTCGATCCGCCGATTCCCGAATCACGTCATCTTCTACTTTGCTTTGCCGGACGAGGCCGATATCGTTGGCGTAGTGAACGGTCGCCGGAATTTGGAATCGCTTTTCGATGACGACAATGAGTGAATTGATCGGCTCACCCGCGTCCGGCTTACCCCGCAAGATTCCGCACGATCTCCGCCGTCAGGCTCGCGGTGTTGCCCGTGCCGCCGAGATCGCGGGTCAATCCGACGCCCGCCCGCAGCGTCCGCATCACCGCCGTTTCGATCTTCGCCGCGGCGGCGCGCTCGCCGACGTGATCCAGCATCATCGCCGCGCTGCGGACCAGCGCGATCGGGTTCGCCAAGCCCTTGCCCGCGATGTCCGGGGCGCTGCCGTGGACCGCTTCGAAGACCGCGTAGCGCGCGCCGAAGTTCGCCCCCGGCACGACGCCGAGGCCGCCGACCAAGCCCGCGCAGAGATCGGAGATCACATCGCCGAAGAGATTCTCCATAACGAGCACGTCGTACCGGGTCGGGTCGAGCGCCAGATCCAAGCAGAGGTTGTCGATCGGCTTTTCCTCGAAACCGATGAACGGGAACTCGTCCGCGACATCGCGGGCGCATTCCAAAAACAGGCCGTCGCTGAGACGCATGACATCGGCCTTGTGGCAGAAGGTCACGCGGTGCCGGCCGCCGGTGCGGGCGTACTCGAACGCGTAGCGGACGATCCGCTCGCAGGCCGGGCGGGTGATGACGCGCAAACTCTCGATGACGCCGGGGACGACTTGGTGCTCCAGCCCGGCGTACAGCCCCTCGGTGTTCTCGCGGACCACGACGAGGTCGACGTTGTCGTACGGCGTCTTCACGCCCGGCAGCGTCTTCACCGGCCGCACGCTGGCGTAGAGATCGAGGCCTTTGCGCAAGCGGACGTTGATCGAACGGAACCCTTTGCCGATAGGGGTCGTACACGGGCCTTTGAGCGCAACGCGGTGCTTGCGGATCAAATCGAGGGTGATCTCGGGCAAAGGTTCGCCGTGCTTCTCGGCGGCGCCGAGTCCCGCATCGGCGCGGACCCAGTCGATGCGCACCCCGGCGGAGGCGATGATTTCGCACGTCGCCGCCGTCACTTCCGGGCCGATGCCGTCGCCTTCGATCAACACGATCTGCATGGGGATTACTTCTTCTTGGCCGGGGGCGGATCTTCTGCGCGCGGGGGAAAGGCCGGCGCCACTTGCGGGGCGAAGGGCCCCCCTCCGCCGCCGAAGCCGCCGTCGACGCCGAATCCGCCCGGCGCGGGGCCGACCGGTCGGTCGGCGT
>JAYTBD010000055.1:0-2331 GCA_043737155.1 Fimbriiglobus sp.
GCAGATTCAACGCGGAGACCGAAAGCGAAAATACACAAAGCCCGCCGACGCCATCGAACTCGTGAACCGGATGGATTGCCAGCAATGCCGTGACAACTCGCCTTCCTTCGACAAACTCTGCCGAGAACTCGAAGCTCGCCGACTACAATTCCCAGTCGATTTGCAACTTTCCAACGACTCCGCTCCTCGAGCAACCGAGAGTCCGGCAGTGTTGTGAGCGACGGTGTTTCTCACTCGTTTATTCCCCTGCGCGTCCATCAATTCCTACCCCCGTTTCCGTACAATGACACCGTAGTGTCACTCCGGATACCAGGGCCGCGCGCATGAGCACCGAGACGATCCTCCCGCCCCAAGGCGAGTACACCGAAGACAACATGAAGACCCTGAAGGATGCCGCGCACATCCGTCAGAATCCCGGCATGTACGTCGGCAACACCGCCGCGTCCGGGCTGCACCACCTCGTCTACGAAATCGTTTACAACTCCGTCGATGAAGCCCTCGCCGGCTACTGCAAAAACATCCAGATCGTGCTCCACGCCGATGGCTCCTGCTCGATCGCCGACGACGGCCGCGGGATCCCCGTCGGCATCAAAACCGATTCGGGCAAATCGACCCTCGAAGACGCCCTCACCATCGCCGGCACTTCGGGCAAATTCGACAACAGCGCCTACCGCGTATCCGCCGGGTTGCACGGCATGGGCGCCAAGGCGATGAACGCGCTGTCCGAGTGGTGCGAAGCGGAGGTGCGCCGCGACGGCCGCGTTTGGCAGATGGACTTCGAGCGCGGCTACGCCGTCACGGAATTGAAAAACCTCGGACCCGCCCCCGCCGGCGTCTCGGGCACCACCATCAGCTTCAAACCCGACCCCGAAATCTTCGGCGACATCACCTTCAACTACGACACGCTCGTGGACCGCCTGCGCGAGATCGCCTTCTTGAATCGCGGTTTGCGCATCGGGATCGTCGATGAACTGCAAGCCCGCAGCGAAAGTTTCTTCTCGCAGGACGGCATCGCCGGCTACGTCGTCTTCCTCAACATCGGCGAGACCATCTATCACCCGCCGATCTACTTCGTGAAGACCGTCAACAACGTCAAAGTCGAAATCGCGCTGCAGTACTGCAACCGCGACGACAAGATCGAACGCTGCTACTGCAACAACGCCTTCAACAGCGACGGCGGCACCCACCTCTCCGGCTACCGCGCCGGGCTCACGCGCAGCATCACGGCCTACGGCAAGAAGGAGAACCACTTCAAGGAGGGGATGGAACTCAAGGGCGAAGACTTCCGCTACGGCCTGACCGTGATCGTGAGCCTCGGCCACCCCGACCCGCTTTTCGAATCGCAGACCAAGGTGAAACTCAACAACCCCGAGGTCGAAGGTATCGTGTCGAGCGTCTTGTACGAATGCCTGAACGAGTACTTGGAAAAGAACCCCAAAGAGGGGACGCTCATCTGCCGGCGGATCAACCTCGCGGCCGAGGCGCGCATCGCCGCGAAGAAGGCTCGCGACGCCATCACTTCGCGCAAGAACATCCTCGGCGGCGGCGGGCTGCCCGGCAAACTCATGGACTGCACGACCCGCGACCGCGAGAAGTCCGAACTCTTCCTCGTCGAAGGGGACTCCGCCGGCGGCTCGGCCGAGTCGGGCCGCGATCGCATGTACCAAGCCGTGCTGCCGCTGCGGGGCAAGGTGCTCAACGTCGAAAAGGCCCAGCTCGAGAAGCTGCTGGCCAACGCCGAGATCGCCGCGCTCATCGCCGCCGTGGGGCTCGACATCGGCAACATCGAGGACACGTCGAAGATCCGCTACGGCAAGATCGTCATCCTCACCGACGCCGATGTGGACGGCCAGCATATCCGCACGCTGCTGCTGACCTTCTTCTTCCGTCAGATGCGCAAGCTCGTCGAGGACGGCCGGCTCTTCGTCGCCCGCCCGCCCCTGTTCAAAGTGACGCAGAAGAAGGAATCCAAGTTCATCCAGACCCGCGAGGAAATGGCCGACGTCCTCATGGGCCGCGGCCTCGCCGATACGAGCCTCGTGGTGAACGCCGATCCCGATGCGTCGCGCAACCGGCCGACCGCCGTCACGCTCGGCTCGGAGGTGCTCCGCAAGATCCTGCCGATCCTCGCCGATGTCGATACCGCTGTGACCATCCTCGAACGCCGCGGTCACTCGCTGCTGAGCTTCCTCAATCATTTGAAAACCAACGCGCTGCCGATGTTCCAAGTCCGCCTCGGGACGAAGGAGCACTTCTTTTATTCGCAGGAGGAGGTGGAAGCCTTCCGCGTCGAGCAGTCGGCGCTGTTGAAGCACGAATTGACCATCGGCG
>JAYTBD010000056.1:0-2331 GCA_043737155.1 Fimbriiglobus sp.
TCCGCGAACGACTGGACAATCGATACTCCGCGGAACGCGGCATCCCGCTGGCAAATAACCGGTTAGAATGAACGGCATATGTGGCAAGTACTGTCACGCTTCCGGCTCGGACGGATCGACGGGTGCCGAACTTCCCCGATACACCATTGCATACACGAGCGCCCCCAAAGCGATGAACCCAAAGCCGATCATCGCTTCGCTGCGCTGGGCCGGGTTGTAAAACATATTCCCCAACACCGCCATCATGATGAGGACGTACAGCGCCGGGACGACCGGGTAACCCCAACAGCGGTACGGGCGATTTTCCGGCGTCGGGGGAATTCGCCACCGGAAGACGAACACCGACGC
Source organism: Fimbriiglobus sp. (assembly GCA_043737155.1). Taxonomy (GTDB): domain Bacteria; phylum Planctomycetota; class Planctomycetia; order Gemmatales; family Gemmataceae; genus JALHQU01. The sequence goes on from JAYTBD010000056.1 coordinate 349, forward strand.
CACGGCCAAGGTCTCGAACGCGACCGAGCCGAAGATGGCGAAGTCGGTCACCACGTCGAACGGGGATTTCTTGACCGGCTTCCCGTCCGTTCCAATGCTCGCCGTGTCGAACAGTGGCAAGTCAGATTGCAGCAGCGCGCCCAAGCCGATCACCAAGAGGCACGACCATCCGGCGAGTACGAGCGACGCCGCGGCCGGAGTGCCGTAGCGCGCGTGCAATCGATTCAAGAATCGCGGGGCGAGGCCGTCCGCCCCCATGGCGAAGAAGACGCGCGGGCCGACGAGCAGGTTGCCGTTGAGCGAACCAAATACGGACGTCATGATGATCGCCGACGCCAGCATCGCGCCGACCGGGCCGAGCAGTCGCAAGCAGTACTCCGTCGCCACGGTCGTGTCTTTCAATTCCTTCATTTGATCGCGCGGGATCACCAGGTAGTAGCCGACGTTCGCCCCGCAATACAGGACGATGAGCAGCGAGATGCCGGCGAACAGCGCAAGCGGGATGTTGCGATTGGGCCGCACGACCTCCCCGGCCACGGGGCCGATGTTCATCCAGCCGTGATAGGCCCACAGAACCCCAACCAGCGCCGCGCCGTAGTTGCCCCAATCGACGCCGAGCCAACCCGCCGGCCACGTCGGCGACAGATGCGCCACGGTCGGCGGATGGGTCGGCTCCGATACGGCGGCGAACACGGCGAACGGCAAGACGATCAACAGTAGCAATGATGCGACCTTCACCGCCGTGACCACGACTTGCAAGCCGCCGCCGATCCTCGTGCCCCGGATATTCACCGCCGTCAACCCGAGGATCACGCACGCCGTCAGCAGTTGGCGCGGCCAAAATCCGAGCACCTCCACCGTCGAATCGCCGTGCAGCGCCCCGCGGAGGAAGTCGTGGAACGACTCGCTGAACATCGCCGCCAGCGCGGCGATCGACGCCGAGCGGATGATCCAAAACTCGACCCAACCCCAGAGGAACCCGGCCCAGCGCCCGTACGCTTCGCGGAGGAAAACGTAGTTCCCGCCGGCGCGCGGGAAGAGCACGGCGACCTCGGCGATGGCGAAGGCCCCGAGCATGGCGAGCACGCCGCCGAGGACCCAGACGCTCATGGCGAGGCCGAACTCGGGGACGTTCTCCGAGACGTTGCGGGCCTTCTTGAAGACCCCGGAGCCGATGACGGTGCCGACGACGATGGCGGTGGCCATCCACGGACCGAGGACGCGGAGCAAAGTGGCGGGAGTCTGGTTCATGGTCGCCGATGATACCAGAAGCGGACCGCGTATAATGCGGATATGGAAAAGACGGAATTGCGGATCGTGGCGGGGAGCTTGCGCGGGCGGAAGATCACCGTGTTCGTCCACGAGGAGATGCGCCCGACGCCGCAGATGGTGCGCGAGGCGCTCTTCAGCATCCTCGGCAACGCCGTGCCGGGGCGGATCTTCTACGACATCTTCGCCGGTACCGGCATCGTCGGTATCGAAGCGGTCAGCCGCGGCGCCAGCTCGGCCCGGTTGATCGAGCGCGACCCGAAGCAAGCCGCGGCCATACAAAAAGAGATCGACCGCTTCGAGATCGCTGACAAAGCCCAAGTCCTCCGCGCCGACGCCTACCGCTGGGCCGAGCGCTGGATCCCCACGGCGGGCGTGCCGTTGAACCTGTTTCTCAGCCCCCCCTTCCCTGACCTCGACGCGGCCAAGGCGAAGGAATTCCTCGACTTCACGATGAGCCTGTTCGAGAAAGCCCCGGACGAGAGCGTGCTGATCCTCCAAGCCGAGGACGGCTTCCCGCTCGACGAGTTGCCCGACGCCGCGCTGTGGGACAAACGCAAGTACGGCCGGAATCTGCTGCTGTTCCGTGTGAAGGGCGACGGCGGAGCCCCGGAAAATACAGCGGAGGATTCACCACAGAGTCACAGAGAACACAGAGAAGAATGAGGAGAGGATTGAACTGGACCCCGAAAACTGGACCAATGCATAAGGTGG
>JAYTBD010000057.1:0-5830 GCA_043737155.1 Fimbriiglobus sp.
GACGAAACGCGGGCTCAAACCGGTCGCAGCCGCCGACAAACGCGTCCTCCTCCGCCGCCTATACATCGACCTCATCGGCTTGCCGCCCACCCCGGAGCAAACCGCCGCCTTCTTGAAGGATACCACGCCGGACGCTTACGAGACGGTCGTGGACGGACTCCTAGCCTCTCCGCAATACGGCGAGCGCTGGGGCCGGCATTTCCTCGATATCTGGCGCTATTCCGATTGGTGGGGGCTCGGGGCCGAACTCCGCAACAGTCAGCGGCATATTTGGCGCTGGCGCGACTGGGTCGTCGACAGCTTCAACGCCGACCTCGGTTACGACGAGATGATCCGTCAAATGCTCGCGGCCGACGAACTCTACCCGACCGAACCGGACAAGCTCCGGGCGACGGGCTACCTCGCCCGGCCGTACTTCCTGTTCAACCGCACGACGTGGCTCGACGAAGTCGTGGAGCACTCCGGCAAAGGTTTCCTCGGGCTGACGTTCAACTGCGCGAAGTGCCACGACCACAAGTATGACCCCATCAAACAGTCGGATTACTACAGCTTCCGCGCTTTCTTCGAGCCTTACCAACTGCGGACGGACTTGATCCCCGGCGAACCCGACGCCTCGAAAGACGGCCTCTCCCGAGCGTTCGATAGTCTTCCCGACGCCAAGACGCCCTTCCATATCCGCGGGGACGAGCGCAACCCGGACAAAGAGCGCGTCGTCCGACCCGGCTTGCCGCAGTTCTTGGCGCCGGAGGGATTGAAGATCGCCCCGGTGAAGTTGCCGGCGCTGGCTTACCGCCCCGGGACCCGGCCCGAGATCGCCAAGGACCAGCGCAATGTCGCCGAGGCGAAGTTGGGCGCGACCCGGGCCGCCCTCGCGAAATCCATGACCGACCCGGCGGACGCCAAACCCTCGGTTCTCCGACCGGAATTGCTGGAAGCCAACCTGCGCTTGGCCGAGTCTTCGGTCGCAATGGCGGAAGAGGAGGTCAACTCCGTCGCCGCGCGGATCGCCGCGGATGCGAGCGGAACAAATGAGGACGCGCGGAAAGCGGCGAAGGCGGAGAAGCGGTATGCACACCTCGCGGCGATGCACGCCGTGACACGGGCCGAAGTCGAGTTGCTGAAGGCCGCCCCCGCTGCAAAGGCAGCCGCGGAGCAGAAGAAGCTGGCCGCAGGGACGGCGCTGACCGCAGCGAAGAAGGCGACCGAGGTGCCCGGGGATAACTACACACCGATCCCCGGCGCGGTGAAAACGGCCGAGTCGAACCTCGACACGGGCCCGAAGTCCGGACCGTTCCCGGATACGAGCACCGGCCGGCGTTCGGCGCTCGCGAACTGGATCGCCGACGCGAAGAACCCGCTGACGGCCCGCGTCGCGGTGAATCACCTTTGGTTGCGGCACTTCGGCAAGCCACTCGTCGCCAACGTGTTCGAGTTCGGACGACGCGGGACCGGGCCGAGCCATCCCGAACTGCTCGACTGGCTCGCCGTGGAACTGATGGAGCACAAGTGGAGCTTCAAGCATCTGCACAAGCTGATCGTGACCTCGGAGGTCTATCGGCTCTCGTCATCGTCCGCGAACGGGGAGGCGAGCGCGAAGATCGATAGCGAGAACAAGTATCTGTGGCGGATGAACCCGACCCGCATGGAAGCGCAGGTGATCCGCGACAGCCTGCTGCACCTCGCCGGCGATCTCGACCTCGCGCGGGGCGGCCCGCCGGTCCCGATCGCGGGGCAGGAAACGTCCCGCCGGCGGGCGCTCTATTTCTTCCACTCGCACAACGAACACGACAAGCTGCTCGATCTGTTCGACAACGCCAACGTACTGGACTGCTACCGCCGCACCGAGAGCATCGTCCCGCAGCAGGCGCTCGCCCTCTGGAACAGCAAACTCGCGATGGGGATGGCCGCGAAAATCAACGACGCCTTGCATGTGCGCCTAGGCGGCGCGGACGACGACGCGTTCGTCCCCGCCGCCTTCGAGGCGGTGCTGGGTACCACTCCCACCGCGGATGAACTGACCGCGTGCACGGAGACGCTGGCCGAATTGCGATCGGCTCTGAAGGATCTGAAAGAGCCCGAGAGGACGAAGCGCGCCCGCTTGCAGGTGGTGCAGGCCCTCGTCAACCACAACGACTTCGTCACGGTGAGGTGACCGATGCTCCCCTTCGGACTCGACGGCGATCGCCGGCAATTCCTCGGCTTTTCGGGCCTCGCTCTCGCGGCGATGCTCCACCGCGACGGCTACGGTGCCGACCCGGAGTGGACGCCGCCCGATGGCAAGCCGCACCACGCGCCCAAGGCCAAGTCGGTCATCTGGCTCTTCATGAACGGGGGCGTATCGCACATGGAGACGTTCGACCCGAAACCGATGCTCACGAAGTACGCCGGGAAGAGCATCGGCGAGACGCCCTTCAAAGATGCGCAGAACCCGGAGAAGCTCAAACTGGCCCGCGTCACGGTCATCAACGACGCCAACGGCCAGCAGCGCAACAAGCTCTATCCGCTGCAGGTCGGGTTCAAAAAGTACGGACAGTCCGGGATCGAAGTGAGCGACTGGCTCCCGCACACGGGCGATTGCATCGACGACATCGCGGTGCTCCGCTCGATGTACACCACCGACGACAACCACGGCGCGCAGACGCAGTTCCACACCGGCCGGCACATGCTCGACGGTGAGTATCCGACGCTCGGCGCTTGGGCGCACTACGGCCTCGGCTCGCTCAACGAGAACCTCCCCCAGTTCATCAGCATGGGTTTTCGCGAGTACTGGAACAACAAGGACGGCCACTACCTCGGCCCGGCGCACGACGCGGTGCCGGTGCGCGTCGATCCCGCGAATCCCCTCGACTACGGCAAGCCCGAGCTCACGGTCTCGCCCGCGGAGCAGAAGGCCGGCTTCGCGCTCTCCGACAAGTTGAACAAACTCCGAGCGAAGCAATACCCGAACGACGCGGCGCTCGATGCCCGCATCAAGAGCTACGAACTCGCCTTCCGGATGCAGAAGTCGCTCCCCGAGGCGCTCGACTTCGCCAAAGAGACGGCCGAGACGACGAAACTCTACGGCCTCGACCGGCCCGAAACGAAGGCCTTCGGCCAGCAGCTCCTCGCTTCGCGGCGATTGGTGGAACGCGGGGTCCGGTTCATCCAGATCCAGCACGGGGCGGGCGGCGCCGGGGCGTGGGACGCGCACGGCGGGCTGAAAGCGAATCACTCGAAAAACTGCCTCGCCATCGATCGGCCCATCGCCGGGCTCCTCAAAGACCTCAAGCGCACGGGCCTATTGAAGGAGACCATCGTCGTGTTCTGCACCGAATTCGGCCGCACCCCCGGCACCCAAGGCAGCGACGGCCGCGACCACCACATCTACGGCTTCTCGGTCTGGATGGCCGGCGGCGGGCTGAAGGGGGGCGTCGTCCACGGGAAAACAGACGAGATCGGCATCCACGCGGTCGAAGACCGACATTACGTGACCGACGTCCACGCGACGATTCTGCAACAACTCGGCTTGGATTCCCGCAAACTGGAAATACCCGGCCGCAAACGACTGGACATCGACCACGGCGCCCCGATCAAAGACATCATCGGATAACACCATGACGCCCGCGCGATACACGATCGGCTTTCAACTCCTCGCCGCCGCGTGGTGCCTGCCGTTGCTGGGCGTCGCTCCGATCCGCGCGGCCGAGCCGCCCGGGGCGTTGGCCTACTTCGAGAAAGAAGTCCGACCCTTGTTGATCGAGCATTGCTCGAAGTGCCACGGGGCGAAGAAGCAAGAAGCGGGCTTGCGCGTCGATTCCCGGTCGGCCCTGCTCAAAGGCGGCGAAAGCGGCCCGGCGATCGTACCTGGGAAGCCCAAAGAAGGGACATTTCTCCCGGCGGTGCGACACTCGGGCAAGATTCAGATGCCGCCGAGCGGCAAGCTCGAAGATCCGCGGATCGCCGTCTTGGAAAAATGGATTGCGGACGGGGCCGCATGGCCCTCCGAGGCGGTCGCCGCGACGTCGCGGACGGGACCGATCTCGGCCGCCGATCGCAAGCACTGGTCGTTCGTGCCGGTGGTGGACCCTCCGCCGCCGACCGTGCGCGACGCGGGTTGGCCCCGGAACGAGATCGACAACTTCGCGCTCGCCAAATTGGAAGCGAAAGGGTTGAAGCCAAACGCGGCGGCCGACAAGCGGACGCTGATCCGCCGCGTCACGTTGGACTTGATCGGGTTGCCGCCGACGCCCGAAGAGATCGCCGCATTTCTCGGCGACCCCGCCCCCGATGCCTTCGGGAAAGTCGTGGAGCGATTGCTGGCGTCGAAACACTACGGCGAGCGCTGGGGCCGGCACTGGCTCGACGTGGCCCGGTACGCCGACACCGCCGGCGACGGCGCCGATTACCCCGTCCGCGAAGCTTACAAGTACCGCGATTGGGTGATCGATGCTTTCAACGATGACATGCCATACGATCGGTTCCTGATCGAGCAGATCGCCGGAGACATCCTGGCCGGCGAAGGCCCGCGGGATCGCTATCCCGGCCGCATCACCGCGACCGGCTTTCTCGCGGTCGGCAAACGCTACGGCTACAGCCCGGGTCCGGACTTCCAGCATCTCGATTTCGCCGACGGCATCGACTCCCTGGGTCGCTCCCTCTTGGGACTATCCCTCGGCTGCGCCCGCTGTCACGACCACAAATACGAGCCGATCAGCGCCGCCGATTACTATGCGCTCTACGGCATCTTCCAGAGCACGAAGTGGGCTTTCCCGGGCGGGGAGGAACAGAAGCGCCCTTCGCAGTTCCCGCCTCTAATGCCCGCGGGGGAAGCCGTGCGGCTCGACAAGTTGAAGGCAGAGAAACTGGCCCGCTTAGATGAAACCATCGCCCAACGGAAGATCGACCGCGCTACTCTAGAAGGAAAGTTCCGGGCCGGGGGCACCGATCTCGACTTCGAAGGGCAAGCGATCGACAAGCCCCTTTCCGGCGTCTGGCTCTCGCAGGGTCCGGTGACCGCCCGGGCCGCGGCGCAGAGCCCGTATTCCCACATCCACCCGGCCGGGAGTCGGGGCGTTCGACTCGGTTCCGGGGCCGCCGGCGACGGCATCCGGTACGTCTTCCCGAACAAGCTGAAAGCCGCGCCCGACCGCCAGATGTACTTCTCCATCGATTTTCGCCCCGTCGCCGGGGGGAAGACCACCGGCTCGCACCGCTTCTACCTCGGCCGGGGGGTGGTCGAATCGCAGGCATTGGAGTGCAGCATTACGGACACGGAATTCGCCATCCGCAACGGGGCGAAATGGGACGTCGTTCTCAAACTCGCGCCGGGCGAGTGGTATACCCTCGGTCTCCGGGTCGACCCGGCGAAGAAGACTTATTCGGGCTGGGTCGGGAAGCCGAAGGACCCGAAGACGTTTTCCGACAAAGCGCTGGCCGCCGATTGGGACGGGATCATCGACACGTTCATCTGCGACGGGCACGGGCATTCCCCGGGCAAGCCGGCCGAGCTCGAACTCGACAATCTCGGTCTGCAGGAAACCGCATTCGCACCCCTCGACACGAAGCTGCCCGAGGCGGGACCGGCGCCCATCGATGCGAAAGAACGCTCGGTCAAACTGGACGCGGAGATCGCGGCCATGACCAAAGAGCGCGCCGTGCTCGCGGCGGCGGACGCGTACCCCGTCGCCTACGGGGTCTCGGAAGGAACCCCTACGGACGCGCGTATCCAGAAGCGCGGCGAGCCGGACAAACTCGGGGAAGCCGTCCCGCGGCGATTCTTGGAAATCCTCGGCGGCGATCCGGTCGCAAAAGGCGGCGGCAGCGGCCGTCGGGATCTGGCGAACTGGATCGC
>JAYTBD010000058.1:0-2326 GCA_043737155.1 Fimbriiglobus sp.
GCCCCCATCAAACTGAACAGATACTGCCCCAGCTTCGCGCCGAAGCCGATCCACTGGTCGCCGGTCTCGGGGATTTTGTCCACGGTGACGAGGGCGAGCGATCCGAGCATCAGCAAGATACCGACGATCCCGGCGGCGCCGAAACCGGGGAAGACAAACACCTCGATGAGGATGAGGACCAACCCCATGAGGAAGAGCAGCCCCGCGAGCACCACGATCTGTCCGCTGAAGCGCGTGTGCGCCCAGAAGACCAGAATGAAGCAGAGCGCCGCAATGATCCCGGGAACGGTGGTGCCGGGCACTTTGAGTTCGAGGATCAGGCCCGTGAACCCGATGACGACGAGAAGCACGGTGACGACAGGCATTCGCAGGAACGCGGAGAATCGGTCGAGCCACGCCGGGGTCGCGTCTTGGACCTTGCCCGGTTCGATACCGTACTTCGTGTAAATCTCGGCGGGGTCGGTGCCGTCCAACGTCGCTTGCGAGATACCGAGATTTTTAGCCTCGGTCGCGCTCAGTTTCAGAAGCTTGCCCTTCTGCTTCACCACCCCGGCGTGCTGCCAGTCTTCGCCCTTGGCTTGGCGATCCCGCAGCTCCTCTTCGGTCATCAATTCGATTTTGTCGCGGTTCACCTTGGAGCGCGCCCGGACGATGCCGATCTCTTTGCGAATGAACCCTTCGAGCAGAATCGCGGGGACGCCCTTGCGCTCGGCGAGCGGCCGCAGAGCACTGGCCCAGAGTTCCACGTTGAAGTCGGGGTGCTTGGACATGTAGCCCTCGAAGTCGCCGAACTCCGCTTCGTTCCCGGGGTTGTCATCGCTCCCCGCCTGCTTGCGGCGGCTCATAACGATGTCGGTGCAACCGAGCGCGACAATAGCGGCGGTATCGGGGGCTTTGTTGGGTATCCACGCGACGATCAGAATCCCCTCTTGGCCGCCCTCGGGGTTTTGAAACTTGATGAGTTCATCGGCGAGATCGCGGGCCGCTTGCGGATCCCCGCCGGCGCATTCCAGCTGCAAGAAGAGCACGTTCCCCTTCTGCCGGACGATGTCGCGGACGACGCGGGCCACCGAGTCGGCCGTGCCTTTTTCGATTTGTCCCGAGAGCGTGTAGCGGAACGCGACCGGCGGTCGGCCCCCGAGCGGATCATCGCGCAAGCTTCCGGGTGAAATGTTGTAGCTCGTGGCGAGCGACGCGCGATCTTGGACGATCTGATTGCACAGCTCATAATTGCGGAGATCGTCGGCGGAGAAGGCCAGAACGCGCCCTTCTTCGGCGAGCACTTTCTTCTTGTCCGGGATCTGCACGCCTTCCTTTTCGAACTCCGCGGCCGGGCGGCGGAGATCGACGAACCAAACGCCCCCCGGTTCTTTCTTGCCCACCCCGAGGCGGACGCCCTTGTCGTACATCTTTTGAATGATCGCCATGTGCGGCTTATGCAGCGGCCCGACGATCTCGGTGTAATCCTTGGCGACCCGCGGTGTCAGCGGCGGTTCATCGGTGCCGATGACTTCGCCGAGGGCCGCGTCTTTGGTCATGGCGAGTTGCTTGCAGGCGAGCACCGGCAATACCGTATGTCCGGTCGTGCGCTTGTGGACGTAGGCAATGGTACCGACGTCGTTCAAGCCCGCGATGTACTCGGCGAGTTCGGCGCAGGCCGCGTGGTTCGGGTTGGCGACGTCTTTGTCCGTCGGGTTGAAATCGAAGACCACCTGCGAAGGCCGCTGATCCCCTTTGGTGCGGGCCGTGTCGACGCGGTTCTTGATGCGCGTGACCGCTTCCGTGGTGATCGGCGTCGGCACGGCGACGTAGAGACCCGTTTCCCCCACGGAATTCTCGGCCCCGTTCAAGCCGCCGGCGATCAGGACGATCGAAGCCCACAGCATCGCCACTCGCGTTTTCAAACCGAACCCTCCGACGGACCGCAGCGATGAGACACACTCGATTATAACACCCCGACCAACGGCGATTTCCGGGAATTATCGGCGCCGCCAATCGCCGTCGTCATCGCGCCGCGCCCGGGGGACGTCGCGATCGTCGTCGCGATCGTCGTCGTCATCGCCGCGTTCCCGGCGAGCGCGGGGTAGGTCGTCTTCATAGTCGTCGCCGCGATCCCGGAGCCGCCGGGGTCGGTCGTATTCGTCTTCCGGTTCACTGCGGTCCGGGAGCACCGATACCAAAAGGAAACAACCGATAATCCCCAAGGCGGCACCGGTGTAAAATCCGATGATCCCCTCGAAGAAGCCGTCTTCGCCATTCGGATCGACTTGGCTCGCCACCACGATCGCGAGGACGCACCCCGCGATCCCGGACGCGAAGTAAAGGG
>JAYTBD010000059.1:0-5822 GCA_043737155.1 Fimbriiglobus sp.
CGCGCGGTCGTCGCCGGCACCAACCCGATGCTCATGAAGCGCGGGATGGAAAAAGCCGTCGAAGAGATCGTCGCCCGCCTCGAGAAGATGAGCATCCCCGTCAAGGGCAAGAAGGACTTGGAAAACGTGGCGACCGTGGCCGCGAACGGCGATAGCAAGATCGGCCTGATCATCGCCGAGGCGATGGACAAGGTCGGCAAGGACGGCGTGATCACGGTTGAAGAAGGCAAAACCATCGACACGAGCCACGAGTTCGTCGAGGGGATGCAGTTCGACCGCGGCTACCTGTCGCCGTACTTCGTCACCGACGTCGAGAGCATGGAAGCCGAACTCGAAGATCCGTACATCCTGATCTACGAGAAGAAGATCAGCAACAACCGCGACTTCGTGCCGGTGCTCGAGAAGGTACTCCAGCAGGGCAAGCCGATCCTGATCATCGCCGAAGATGTGGACGGCGAAGCCCTCGCCACGCTCGTCGTGAACAAGGTCCGCAACCCCGGCGCCTTCAAGTGCTGTGCGGTCAAGGCCCCCGGCTACGGCGACCGCCGCAAGGCGATGATGGAAGATCTCGCCATCCTCACCGGCGGCGAAGCGATCTTCGAAGATTTGGGCACCAAGCTCGAAGCCGTCGAACTCAGCCAGCTCGGCCGCGCCAAGAAGGTGAAGATCGACAAGGACAACACCGTCGTCATCGAAGGCGCCGGCAAGCGGGACGTGATCAAAGCCCGCGTCGCTCAGATCCAGCGCGAACTCGACAAGAGCACCAGCGACTACGACCGCGAAAAACTCAGCGAGCGGATCGCCAAGCTCCAAGGCGGCGTGGCCAAGATCAACGTCGGCGGGGCGACCGAGACCGAAGTCAAGGAAAAGAAGATGCGCGTCGAAGACGCCATGTTCGCGACCCGCGCCGCCAACCAAGAGGGCATCCTCCCCGGCGGCGGTATCGCCCTGCTCCGCGCGGCCGACGGCCTCAAAGCCGCCGGCATGACCTCCGACGAAGAAGTCGGCTACAACATTGTGGTCCGGGCCTGCAAGTCGCCGATCAAGCAGATCTGCGAGAACGCCGGGGACGACGGCAACGTCATCGCGTCCGAAGTGCTCAAGAACAAGGACAACAACTACGGCTGGGACGCCCGCGCCGGCGAGTATTGCGATATGGTCAAGAAGGGCATCATCGACCCGCGCAAGGTCGTACGCAGCGCCCTCCAGAACGCGGCCAGCGTCGCCACGCTGCTGCTGACCAGCGAAGCGCTGATCGCCGACATGCCGAAGGACGAACCGAAGAAGTCCGGCGGCGGCGGTGGTGGCTACGATGATATGTACTAACCGTTAGCCCGACGCGCGAGCGAGGGAGTCGAGGACAAGCCCGCGCAAGCGGGCTTGTTTCGTATCTGGCTCCCCCTCTCCGAAGTGGAGAGGGGGAGCTAAACATCACGGCAGAGGCACCAACTCAACCGTCCTCGACTCGCCGACTGTCACCGGCTTGTCAGCGACCGTCTTCACCAGCGTCGCGGTGTACTTCCCTTCCTTGACGAACGACTGCGCCCGACCGGTACCGGTGCGCATGTCCCATTGGATTCGCTGCACTCGCGCACCGCTCGGCACCGGCAGAGTGCGGATCACCTTCCCCTCCGGATCGGCGATGGTCACGCTCAGCTTCTCCTCGGTCGCTTCATTGACGTAAACCGTAAGCGCGACCCCGGCGGGCGGGTTCGGCGCGGTGAACGTCCCGGATGCCCGCGCGAACAACGACTCGTTGAACAGATACGTCTTCCGCACTGGCAACAGCACCGCTTCCATTTTTGAACACTCGGCGGTCAATCCGCGCAGCGCCCCCATATCGTCGAGGATGTAGAACCCGCGGCCGAAGGTGGCGCAGACCAAGTCCCCTTCCCGCTTCTGAATTTCGAGATCGCGGAATTGGATCGTCGGCGCGCCGGCCTTCCACAGCACCCAATGCTTGCCGCCATCGAAGGTGACATACAACCCGAACTCGGCGCCGGCGAAGAGCAACTGCGAATTCACCGCATCTTGCACCACGCACCAAATGCCGCCGCGTTTCGGGAGATCGCCGACGATACTTTTCCACGTCTTGCCGAAGTCGGTGCTCTTGACGATGTACGGGGCGAAGTCGCCGCGCTGCCAATTGTGAAAGGTGGCGAACAACGTATCCGCTTCGTGCGGCGACGCGACGACATCGGTGACGTACGACTCCGCGGGCACGTCGCCGTATTGGTCGATCTTCGTCCACGTCTCGCCTCCGTTCGCACTCACTTGGATCAATCCGTCGTCGGTGCCAGCGATCAAGCGACCTTCCTTCTTCGGCGATTCCGAGATCGCGGTGATGACGCTCAGACTCGTCGTGTAGGTGTTACGGCTCACGGCTCCGTCGCCCCAGATCTTGCCCATGACGGGGATCTTGAGCGGGTCGAGATTGCGAGTCAGGTCGCCGGAGTTCGCTTTCCAGCTGTCGCCGCGATCGTCGCTGCGGAAGAGCTTGCTGCCCGCGACGTAGACGCGCTTCGCGCTGTGCGGGCTGAGCATCAAGGGGGTGTCCCAGTGCCAGCGGACTTTGTCCATCCCCGTCGGCGGGCGGATCGACTTCGACACGCCCGCTTTCAAATCGAAGCGGCTGAGCACGCCATTTTGAATCAGGCTGTAGACGATGTCCGGGTTGCCCGCTTCGACCCGGACTTGAAAGCCGTCGCCGCCGCCGACGTTGAACCAATCGGTCGTACGGACGCCGACGCGGTTGGCACTGCGGTGCGGCCCGCCCATGCTGCCGTTGTCCTGCGTGCCCCCGAAGACGCGGTAAAAGGGCACGGCATCATCGACGCCGACGCGGTAGTATTGGGCCGTGGGCAGATTGTAAAACTGTCGCCAGCTTTTGCCGCCGTCGTGCGATTCGTACAGGCCGCCATCGTTGCCGCTGAGCAAGTGCGACTTATCCGACGGATCGATCCAAAGGGCGTGGTGATCGGGATGGACGGGCCATTGTTGCTTGGCGAATTTCTTCCCGCCATCGTCGGAGACCGCGGGCGTGATGTCCATGATCCACACGCGGTCGAATACCTTCGGGTCGCATTGGATTCGGCCGAAGTATTGCCAGTCGAGTACGGTGAATGCGCTCTGCCGGACCCACGTCGCGCCGCCGTCCTCGCTGCGGTAGAAGGCCCCTTCTTTCGCGGTGTTGAAGAACGAATAGACGACATTCGACTTCTGCGGGGAGATCGCCAAGGCGATGCGACCCTTGTCCGCATCGGGCAAGCCCCCGCCGAGCTTTTTCCACGTCTTGCCGGCGTCGGTGCTCTTGTGAATCGCGGACTCCGGCCCGCCGCCGATGAGCACGCCGACGTTCCGCCGACGCTGATAGCTCGCGGCGTAGAGCACGTCCGGATTGTCCGCGTTCATCGCCAAATCGGTCACGCCGGTATCAACGCTGATCTCCAGAACGTTTTCCCACGACACCCCGCCATCCACGGTTTTGAATAGCCCGCGGTCACCGCCCTTCGCCCAAAGCGGACCTTGCGCGGCGACGTAGACTACATTCGAATTCTTCGGATGCACGACGACCTTGGCGATGTGCTCGGAGTTCTTGAGCCCCACGTTCTTCCACGTCGCGCCGCCGTCGGTCGATTTGTAAACGCCGTCGCCGTAGCCGACGCTGCGCTGCGATTGGTTCTCGCCGCTGCCGACCCAAATGGTCTCGGAATTCTTCGGGTCGATGGTGACGCAACCGATGGAATACGATCCTGCGCCGTCGAAGATCGGCTTCCACGCCGTGCCCGCGTTGGTCGTTTTCCAAACGCCGCCGGAGGACATGACGACGTACCACGTGCTCTTGTTCTGGTGATCGACGGCGATGTCCCCGACGCGGCCGGGGGTGAACGCCGGCCCGATGGAGCGGAGCGGGATCGATTTGAAATCTTCGGATTTGAGGATGCGCTCTTGAGCGGAGACGGTCGTGATTGCGATGAGCAGAGCGAACGACGACAGCAAACGGCGCATGGTTAGACCCAGGTCGCATGGTCATGTCTTGTTAGCCCGACGCGCCAGCGAGGGTCTCACATTCCCTCGCTGTCGCGTCGGGCTAACAAAACCGCTAATAATGAAGGTAGGTTGTACACGACGCCCCCTGCGTCGGTGATAGAATTCTCAGGAATGCCCATGTCCCTTTCGAAATGGTCGACCGTAACGCGCCCGCATTCACTCGCGGCGTTCGCCCGCGCCCGGCGCTCGATCCCCGGCGGCGTGAATAGCCCGGCCCGCGCCTTCGGAGCCGTCGGCGGCAGCCCCATCTTCATCGCCAAGGGACAAGGCCAATATCTCTTCGACATCGACGGCCGCCGCTACCTCGACTTCATCGGCTCATGGGGCCCGATGATTCTGGGCCACGCCCACCCGGCCGTGGTGAAGGCGACCGTGGAAACGCTGCAGAACGGCACGACTTTCGGGGCGCCGACGGAATTGGAAAGCCAACTCGCGGAGATGGTGATCGACGCCGTGCCGAGCATCGAAATGGTCCGGTTCGTGTCGAGCGGTACCGAAGCCGCGATGAGCGCGGTGCGCTTGGCGCGCGGGCACACGGGCCGCGATGTTATCGTGAAATTCGCCGGGTGCTACCACGGCCACGTCGATGCGCTGCTCGTGTCGGCCGGGTCGAGTGCGCTGACCCACGGCGTCCCCAACAGCCCCGGGGTGCCGGCCGGGGCGACGCAAGATACGGTGGTGCTACGTTACAATGACGCACAGCAACTCGCGGAACTCTTCGCGGCGCGCGGGGATGAAATCGCGGGCGTGATGCTCGAACCGGTCGTCGGCAACATGGGCTTGGTCGTGCCGACGCCCGAGTTCCGCAACGCGCTCCGCCGGTTGACCCATCACCACGGGGCGCTGTTGATCTACGACGAAGTGATGACCGGATTCCGCCTCGGCTACGGCGGGGCGCAGGGGTTGTACGGCGACCTGCCGGACATGACCGCACTCGGCAAAATCATCGGCGGCGGTTACCCCGTCGGCGCCTACGGCGGTCGGGCGGACGTGATGAAATCGGTGATGCCCGCGGGGCCGGTCTTCCAAGCGGGCACGCTCTCGGGCAATCCCGTCGCGATGGCGGCGGGGATCGCCACGCTGACGGAATTGAAAACGAACCCCCCTTATGAGCGACTCGAATCGATGTCGGCAAAGATCGAATCGGGGATGACCGCGGCGGCGCAAGCGCTCGGCATCCCGCATCGATTCAACCGGGTGGGAAGCATGTGGACGCTCTTCTTCACCGGCACGCCGGTCACCGATCTCGACACGGCCAAGACCGTCGACACCGAACGCTTCGCTCGCTTCTTTTGGGCGATGATGGATCGCGGCATCTACCTGCCGTGCAGCCAATACGAAGCGGCGTTCACCTGCGCCGCGATGACCGACGCCGACATCGACGAGACCATCGCAGCCGCGAAAGCGAGTTTGGAAGAGATTGCAAATTGACGCCCCACGAGTCACACGATGCCGACGCGACCACCCGGTTCCCGCCTCCGCCGCTACCTCTTGATCATCGGCCTCCTCGGCATCGCGGGGTTGCTCGTCTTCAGTTGGTGGATGTTCCGGACGCGCTTCCCCAATTTCTTCGACCGCGAGCGAGTCGACACCGCCGAGGTGGAAAAACTCAAGGGGGTCGATCTATCGCAGAGGGGCGAACGCCGAAGCGACTTTCGGGATTGGCCGCAGTTTCGCGGACCGCTCCGCGACGGTTGGTCGTCGGATGCGAACTTCCGAAAAGATTGGGGCGAACGCCCGCCGACGGTCGCGTGGACGAAACCGTGCGGCGG
>JAYTBD010000060.1:0-5820 GCA_043737155.1 Fimbriiglobus sp.
CCCTTCCGCCGGCATCACGCGGAGCGTGATGTCTACAGTCCATACCTCCTACTTGATGGGCACCACTTTCACCGCGACCTTCTTATCCTTGCGGAGTACGATCACTTCCACCTCCGCGCCGACCTTTTGCCCGGACATCGCCGCCATGTAGGTTTCGATGTTCTTCACCGGCAGCCCGCCGATGGTCACGATCACGTCGTCTTCCTTGATGCCGGCCTTCTCGGCGGGGCCGCCTTCGGTCACCCCGGCGACGAGGACGCCGCCGTCGATTTCGCCGTAGTTGCCGGGCATGATGCCGATGCGCGGGCCGCGGCCGCCGGTCGATTTCGGCGTCGTGTCGGTCGGATCTTCGCCGCCGCCCTTGGTCTTCAAATAGGCCACGGCGTCCGTTGTGGTGGCGTAGTGGTCCGCGAACACCTGCACGAAGTCGGTGACTTTCTTCAAGCCCGCGACGTTGATCTTGTCGGGCGTGTCGGTCGGCTTGTGGTAGTCCTTGTGCGTGCCGGTGAAGAGAAAGAGAACGGGGATTTTCTTCGCGTAGAACGACGAGTGATCGCTCGGCCCGGTGCCGCCCGGGATCTTGAGCATCTTGAAGTCGAACGCCTTATTGGTGTCGTCGACCAACTTGTCGAGGCCGGTCGCGGTGCCGGTGCCGTAGACGACGAGTTGATCCTTCTTGGGTCCGCCGTCGCCCTTCTTCATTTCCACGGCGACCATGCGGCCGATCATGTCCATGTTGATCATGAACTTGGTTTTGTCGAGGGGGAAGGGGGGTTCCTTGCAATAGTGGATCGAACCGAACAGCCCTTGCTCCTCGCCGCTGAACGCGATGAAGACGATCCGCCGACCTTGGCGGTTCTTGGCTTTGCCGTAGCGCCGGGCGAGGTCGAGCAGGCCTGCGGTACCGGAGCCGTTGTCGTCGGCGCCGTAGTGCGTCTTGCCCGCGTTGTTGGGGAAGCTCCCCGATTCGCCGGCGCCGAGGTGGTCGTAGTGGGCGCCGATGACGATGGTTTCGTCCGCCAGCGGCCCGGCCCCTTCGAGGACGCCGACGACGTTGCGCGTGTTGTACAGCTCGCGCGTGATCGTCACTTCCGACGCGGCCTTCCAACCCTTCACTTCGAAGCTGAACGGCTTGCCGTCCTTGTCGATGGCCTCTTCGATTTCGGCGAGCGTCTTATCTTTCTGCGCCTTGGTCAAGGCGTCGAACACGGAGCGTTTGACGTGAAAGACCGGGCCGTCGAAGTAGCTCCCGGCGGTGCGGTCGGCTTCCATCAGCGGGTCGGTCTTCCCGGCCGAGCCGCGGTCGCTGACGAACAAAATACCAACGGCGCCGTGGGCGATGGCGTTCTGGATCTTGTTGATGAGCGGTGCGGGGGAATCGTCCCCGGTCTGGCTGAACGGACCCTTGGCATCGTCGGCGTTGGGCGTCCTGCGCAGGATCACGACGGTTTTGCCTTTGACATCCATGCCGGCGTAGTCGTCGTATTTCGGTTCGGCGCTGGTGATGCCGTAGCCGACGAAGACCAACCCGGTCGATTTCTTGCCGGCGCTCGACGCGGCGGTGGCGGTGAAGTCGTCCTTGATCTTGAGTTCCTCGGTCTTGTCGCCGCTCTCGAGCGCGAGCGAGTTCGGCGTGCCGAGCTTGCCGCGGCCGGGGACGACGAACTTCTGGAAGTAACCGTCTTTGAATGCGGGTTGGAGGCCCGAGTCCTTGAACGCGGTGGCGATGTAATCCCCGGCTTTTACGATGCCCTTGGTCTTGAGTCCGCGCCCTTCGCATTCTTCTCCGGCGAGGAAATCGATGTCCTTTTTGATACGCTCCGAGGACGGATCCGGTTCCGCTGCGATGGCGACCGGAAACGGGCACGCGGCCAAAACGAGCAACAAAACCCAAGCGCGCATGGGAAAGCCCTTGAAAAAGCGAATCTGGATGGTCGCAATTGGTAACGACTCAGCGGAGATTATAAGGTCGTCGGTACCGGGGGCGCGGACGAATTCTCCGCCGATTGTTACTGTGTCCCCGCGGCGCTTGCGATAAACTGATCCCGACGATCCCCCATCATCATTCCCAGTCCGAGGTCGCGATGGCCATCCGAGTCACCTGTGCCGATTGCGGGCACAAGTTTTCCGCCCCGGACAACCGCGCGGGCAAAACCGTCGCCTGCGAGGAATGCGACGAATCCGTCCGCGTGCCGTCGGCCAAACCGGGCACCGGCACCGCGCCGGTGGCCAAGGCGATGCCCGCCGCGAAAGCGGCTATCGTCGCCAAGCCGGTCAAGAAGAAGGTCGTCGTGGCAGACGATGATGAAAACGAGGACGATGCCCCGCGCCCGCGCAAGAAGCCCGCGAAGGTCGAGAAGAAGTCGGCCCTGCCGATGATCCTGATCGCCGGTGTCGTGTTGCTCTTGGTGGTCGGCGGCGGCGGTGCGGCCGTCTACTTCGCCACGAAGGACGACAAGCCCGTGGTCGCCGCGGCGACGGCGCCCGCGAATAATTCCACCGCCGTGATGCCGAACAACAACCCCGACACCGAAGCGACCACGCCCGCGACCAAGCCGACCCCTCCCACGAAGGCGACCCCCTCGACCAAACCCGAAGTGAAGCCGGTCGAAACCAAGCCCGTCGAGACCAAGCCCCTCGAAACCAAACCGGTCAGCCGTCGGGATACCCCGGACAAAGCGACCTTCGAACGGATGAAACGCGCCACGGTTTACATCGAGGTCGAAGACCAGCGCGGCGGCGGCGGCTCCGGTTCGGGCTGGTTCGGATTGGAAGATAATCTGGTCATCACGAACGCCCACGTCCTCGGCATGAAAACACCCGGCAGCAAAGATCCGAAAAAGATCACCATCTACACAGACGCCGGCGAAAAGGGCAAGCAGAAGAAATACGAACACCAGCAAATCAAAATCTTGGCGGTCGACCGCGATATGGACTTGGCTCTGCTCGAGATCATCAGCGATAAGAACATGCTGAAGCCGCTCAAGATTCGCCCGTCCGAAGAACTTGATCAGCTGGAAAAACTCATTGTGCTGGGCTACCCCGGCGGCCGGCGCATCGCCGACCGCAACCGCAGCGAAGACCCGCCTACGGTCACGATCAGCGAGACCAAAGTCCAAGCGCTCCGCAAGGATGCCTTCGGCGATCTCTTCTCGGTGCAAGTGCAAGGCGGGATCGTCCACGGCAACTCGGGCGGGCCGATCTGCGACACCGAAGGGGAAGTGGTCGCGGTCGCCGTGCGGGTCGACCTCGACAACGAGGGGCGTTTCACCAACATCGCGTACGGGGTGCCGACGGAGTACGTCCGCGGCCTCATCGCCGGGCGCATCGCCAACGTCGAATACGGCCCCGCCTTCGCGCAGGACGGTAAGACGCACGTGCCCGTCACGGTGAATTGCTTGGATCCGCGCAAGGAACTCAAGGAAGTCGGCATGGGCTGTTGGGTCGGCGAATCCGAAGATGCCCCGCGCTCGCCGGGCGCGATGCGGGAAGCCAAGCCGACCGATTCCGAGTTCCGCGAAGTGAAGCTCACCTACGACCCTATCAAGCAGGTCGCCACCGGGGACATTATCTTCCCGACGCAAGAGGCGGGCCGGGCGTATTTCAGCCAACCGTATTACTCCAACGCCCTCGTCACCAAGAAGTGGATGGGCGGCAACATGGTCAAGATGTCCGGGGCGCCGTACGAGCGGAAGTTGACCGACCTTTCGGCCAAGCACAAGATCGGCAGCAAGCGACCGCTCACGGTGAAGCGATCCAGCGACTTGCAGCAGCTCCAAGAGGGCGAAGGGGACGAAAAGGACAGTCAAATGATGCTCGAGCAGACCATCCAATTGACGGAGGAACTCTCCCGGCCGACGGAGTCCAACACGCTGGCCAAGGCGCTCTATCGCTTCGACTCCATGGATTTGAAATTGAAGCGCGGCAACAAAGAAATCCAAGCGCCGAAGTGGGTCATCGAGTTCATCAACTCCGGGATCAAACTGCTCTCCGCCACGGGCACCGTCAGCCGCACCGGCGAAATTTACAACCTGCTCGTGCAGACGTTCAACATCACAGACCCGTTCCTGAAGTCGGTGTATTTGGCCCAAGGGCAAGACTTGGTCGAATCGCTCCAAGAGAGCACCATCGGCCTGCCGAATAAGAAGATGAATCCCGGCGAGACGTGGACGGCCTTTCGGACGCAGCGGTTCGCATTCCAAATCGTCGAGCCCGCGGGCGGCGGCGGGGTCCGCCCACCGCCGATGGGAACCGCGCCGAAGGCCAAGCCGAAGGAATTCGCATTCCGCGAAGAGCTGACTTACACATACCTCGGGCTGCGCGAGCGCAACGGTCGCAAAGAAGCCGTGGTGAAGGTCAAGGGGGAGATCAAGCCGATGCCGGGGGCCGCCGAGAACAGCGCCAGCGGCACCGTGAAGGGGATGGTGCTCATCGAAGAGGAAAGCGGTGTGATCGTCGATTCCGACATCAAGCGGCACTTCGAAGTCGACTCGTCGGAGCGCGGGGTGAAGAAACGGCTCTCGGGGGTGGACGAATTCAAGATCACCCGCGGGGCGAACGTGAACTGAGGATCGCTGGTAAACGGGCCGAGATTTTAGCCCAGTAACCGCCGCAGCGTCGGACGCAACGTTGAGATAGCCCGGCCGCGGTGGCTCAGAGCCCGCTTCACGCGCGGGCTGAGTTCGCCGAAGCTCGCATGGTATTCGGGGATCACGAACAGCGGGTCGTAGCCGAAGCCGCCGTCGCCGTGCGGGGCCGCGTCGATGGCGCCCCAGCACCGACCTTCGGTCACGGCCATCACTTCCCCCGCGGGGTTCGCCAAAACCACGGCACTGACGTAATACGCCGCGCGGTCGCCGCCGGTTTTACCTTCCAACGCGGCGAGGAGCTTGGCGTTGTTGGCCGCGTCGTCGCCGTGTTCCCCGGCGTAGCGAGCCGAGAAGATCCCCGGCGCTCCGCCGAGGCTCGGCACGCACAAGCCGCTGTCTTCGCCGAGCACCCACTGCCCGAGAACGGGTGCGAGTTGGACCGCCTTCAAACGTGCGTTGGCTTCGAAGGTGTCGCCGGTCTCGTCGACTTCCGGGGCGTCCGGATACGGCGTGAGGTCGACCAAGTCGATGCCGAGATCGCCGAGGAGCGCGAGCAGTTCGCCGAGCTTCTTTTTGTTACGGCTGCCGAGGACGAGGCGGGTCACGATCCATCCCCCGGGACCGAACGCGATTGGCCCGGCACCCACAGTACGTCGCCGCCCGGGTTCGCCGTGCGGCCGAGGACGAAGAGGAAATCCGACAGACGGTTCATGTAGATCAACGCGTGTTTGTTGACAGGCTCGGTCCGCATCAGAGTCACCAGCGAACGCTCGGCGCGCCGACAGACCGTGCGTGCCAGGTGCAGCCACGCCGCCATCGGGGTGCCGCCGGGGAGGATGAAACTCCGCAAGGGTTCCAAAGCTTCGTTCAGGCGGTCGATGGCGCGCTCTAAACGCAGGTACTGTCCCTCCACGATTCGCAGGGCGTGCGTCGGCTCTTCCCCTTCGACCATCGGGATGCACAGATCGCCGCCGAGATCGAAGAGGTCGTTTTGGATCGTGTGCAGCAAGTTCCTTTCGACGGTATCGGGGCAGTACGCCGCGAGCAGGCCGAGCACCGAGTTCAACTCGTCGACTTCGCCGTACGCCGTGACGCGCGGGTGATCCTTGGGGACGCGCTCACCGCTGCCGAGGCCGGTTTCGCCGGCGTCGCCGCCCTTGGTGTAAATGGTGGACAGGAAGACCATGTGAACGACCCTTGCGGAACTCGATAGATTCAAGATAGACGATGA
>JAYTBD010000061.1:0-5811 GCA_043737155.1 Fimbriiglobus sp.
TGCGCTCGTTGATTATCCTGTGCTTGTTCACCCTCCCCGCGTCCGCGCAAGAGCGGACGCACGATGTCACGCCCGCGGATTACGCGAGCATCAGCGCGATCACCGAACTTGCCGTGTCGCCCGACGGCAAGTACGTCGCTTACACTCTGTCGGTGTGGGACAAGGCCGAGGACAACCGGCGGAGCGATGTTTGGATCGTGCCGACGGACGGGCAGCACTCTCCGAAGCGGATTACGTCCGATCGCGCCAACGATCGCAATTTGAAATGGTCCGTCGACGGGGACAGCCTGTACTTCCTCGGCAATCGCAAGCGTGCCGCCGAGACGAAAGCCCCGTACGATGGCACCACTCAAGTTTGGAAGGTAAAGCTGGAGCGGGCACTCCCCGAATACCCCAAGGCGCTCGACGGGCAAGAGCCGAAGGCGATCACCAAAGTCATCGGCGGCGTCACCGGCTTCGACTACGCCCCCAACGGCGGAGCTATCTTCTATACGATCGACAAGGAGCACGCCGATCAAGATGAGTTCGCCAAGTTACGCGCGAAGACAAAGGTCGAATACGGCCACGGCATCCGCAAGGTGAGCGAGATTCACAAACTCGACCTCGGCACTTGGCGCACCGAAAAATTGATCGACGAGACGCGTTACATCCGCAGCTTCGCCGCGACGCGCGATGGCAAGAAGATCGCGATGGTGTCGGCCTTCGACGACACGGTCGTGAAGAGCGAAGGCGAGAGTCGCGTCGATGTGTGGACCGCCGGCGAGCCGGGGGCGTCAGCCCTCGGAGAAATCAAAACTCCCGCGACGGATGCATACCGGAAGAACCCGAAGAACAGCTCGTATGCATGGTTGGAGAATCTTTGTTGGAATCCGGATGGGAAACGGTTCGCATTCACGGCGGTTCACGATGCTTACCCGGCGGAAATCATTCTCGGTGATCTCAAGTCTGCGGAAAGCAATGTCACCCGCATCGAGCGCGCGGGGAAGTGGGAAGTCGTCGGTTATGGCCGTGGAGTCAGCGGTTCGCTCAAATGGGCAAAGGACGACTTTCTTTGCGCACTCTTCGAAGTCAACGGCTTGGGTAAACCTTTGACCTACAAGCCATCGATAAAGCAAGCGTTGACTACTCCACACAGAGGCAACGTTCTAGGATTCGATGCATTCGATTCACCAGATTCCGTTGTCTTTGCGGCTTTGCAAAGCAGCAACCGGACCTTTCCCATCCTCGATATCCTAACCCCGAACAAACCCGGCGGACCATTCATCCTCACCGATCCCAACGCCCACACCTCCACCTGGAAACTCCCGTCGGTCCAGCACATCACCTGGAAAGCCCCGGACGGCACCGAAGTCGGCGGCGTCCTCGAACTCCCCTTCGGCTATAAGAAAGGCGACAAACTCCCGCTCGTCGTCGGCCTCCACGGCGGGCCGACCACCTCCACCAAGGCCGACCTCAACTTCGATCCGCATAACGGTCGCCTGTACTTTGCCGCCGCGGGATACGCCGTGTTGTTCCCCAACTATCGCGGCTCCACCGGCTACGGCGATAAGTTCGTCACCGACCTCATCGGCCGGGAGAACGACATCGAAGTGAAGGACATCCTCGCCGGCATCCAGCACCTCGTGAAGGAAGGCATCGCCGACCCCGACCGCGTCGGTTGCATGGGTTGGAGCAACGGCGGCTACCTCACGAACTGCCTCATCACGCTGAAGGACTCGCCGATCAAGTTCAAAGCCGCGAGCAGCGGGGCCGGGATCGTCGATACCGTCGCCGAGTGGGGCTTCAACGACGAACCCGCTTATCCCATCGTGTTCAAGAAGGGCCTGCCGTGGGAACAACCGGAGTTGTACCGCAAGAGCAGTCCGACCTATCAATTGGGCAACGTGACAACCCCGACATTGATTCACGTCGGTGGCGGCGACAAACGCTGCCCGCCGGGTCATTCGCGGATGCTGTACCGGGCGCTCAAAGAGAATTTGAAAGTGCCGACGGAACTGGTTGTCTACACCGGCGAACCGCACGGGTTGACGAAGTTGAGCAACCGCGTGGCCAAGATGGAATGGGATCTCGCGTGGTTCGATAAGTATTTGAAGAACGGGAAGAAATAAGGGTCGAAATTGGACGTAACCCCTTGCGCTGCTAAGGTCGTTCCGCATGGACGAGATCATTCCGCGGTAGGGTGGGTGGGTTCCCGCCGGAATGACGAACTTGGGTGTGCTGTAATCCGTCGCGAAAACGGTAGTACCTACCAATCACACAATCGGAGCGGGACATGGAACATCGCCAACTCGGCCGGTCGGGATTCAAAGTGCCGGTGCTCAGCTTGGGCACCGGCACCTTCGGCGGCAACAACGAGTTCTTCAAATCCTGGGGCGACACAGATGCCAAAGGCGCGACCCGGCTGATCGACATCTGCCTCGAAGCCGGACTGAACTTCTTCGACTCCGCCGACATCTATTCCAATGGACTCGCCGAAGAAGTCCTCGGTGCCGCCATCAAGGGTCGGCGCGATCAGGTGTTGATCTCGACCAAGGCGACCTTCCGCATCGGCGAAGGCCCCAACGATGTCGGTTCGTCGCGTTTTCACATCGTGAAGTCGTGCGAAGCGGCGCTCAAGCGGTTGCAGACCGATCACATCGACCTGTATCAGATGCACGGCTTCGATGCGCTGACGCCGCCGGAGGAAACGCTCGGCGCACTCGACCACCTCGTGAAAGCCGGGAAAGTCCGCTATATCGGCTGCTCGAATTACTCGGGCTGGCACCTCATGAAATCGCTGGCGACTTCGGAGCGCCACCGCCTGCATCGCTATGTCGCCCACCAAGCGTACTACTCGCTCATCGGCCGCGATTATGAATGGGAGCTGATGCCGTTGGGCTTGGATCAGGGCATCGGCGCCGTCGTCTGGAGTCCGCTCGGATGGGGCCGGCTCACGGGCAAGATCCGCCGGGGCCAACCGCTGCCGACGACGAGCCGATTGAACAGCGCAATCAGCACCGAGCGCGGACCGCAAGTTCCCGACGAGTACTTGTATACCGTCGTCGACGCGCTCGATGCCGTGGCCAAGGAGACGGGTAAAACCGTCCCGCAGATCGCGCTCAACTGGGTGCTCCAACGGCCGACGGTGGCCAATGTCATTGTCGGTGCCCGCGATGAAAAGCAGTTGAAAGAGAACCTCGGAGCCATCGGCTGGAACTTGACCGCGGAGCAGATCGCCAAGCTCGATGCCGCGAGCGCGACGCCCAAAGCCTATCCGTACTGGCACCAAGCCGGTTTCGCCGAACGCAATCCGTCGCCGGTCGGGTGAGCATGACCCGCTTCCGATCCGCCGATCCCGCCTTGCCGCCGGTCCCCCTCACGCGGGCCGGCATCCGCGAAGCCTTGCGGCTGTTCGCCTATCTGCTCCGCTACCGCTGGCGCTTCCTCGGGGCGATCACCGCGTTGTTCGTCGCCAGTTTACTCGGGCTGACCTTCCCGTTCCTCGCGGGCCGGTTGATCGATGCGGCATCGCCGAACCCGACCGACACTCTCGACATCAACACGGCCGCGTGGTTGCTCCTGCTCGTCCTCGCCGTCCGCGCGGCGTGCTCGTTCGTGCAAACGTACTGGCTCGCGCAAGTCGGCGAACGCAGCCTCGCCGACCTCCGGCAGGACACCTATTCGCGCTTGCTCCATTTGCCGCTCGGATTCTTCGCCCAGCGCCGCGTCGGCGAACTCTCCAGCCGCGTCGCATCCGACTTGTCGCAGATTCAAGACGCGCTCACCGGGGCGATCCCCACGTTCCTCCGCCAGATCGTCATGCTCACCGGCGGCGTCGTGTTGATCGCGCTCACCTCGGGCAAGTTGACGCTGGTGATGTTGACGTGCGTGCCGCCGATGGTCGCGGCCGCGGCGGTCTTCGGCCGGGCGGTGCGCAAGCTCTCGCGCGACGCCCAAGACAAGCTCGCCGCGGCGAATGTGATCGTCGAAGAAACGCTGCAAGGCATCGCGGGGGTGAAGGCGTACACGAACGAACCCTACGAAGAAGCCCGCTACCGCGCCGGCATCGAAGGGGTCGTCGCGGCCGTGCTGCGCGGCGCGCTCTACCGGGGGGCGTTCTCGGCGTTCGTCATCTTCGCTTTGTTCGGCGCGGTGGTGCTCGTGCTCTGGTACGGGGCCGGGCTGGTGAAGGCCGGGGAATTGAGCTTGGGCGACCTCACGCAGTTCCTGCTGTACACGATGTACGTCGGCGGGGCCGTCGGTTCCTTCGCGGAGTTATACGCCCAACTCCAGCGTACGATCGGTGCGACCGAACGCGTGCGCGAATTGCTGCGCGAAGTGCCCGAAGATCCCGGCTCGTTGGTTCCGTCGCCGCGCCCGGCCGGGGCCATCGCATTCGAAGAGGTGGGCTTCGCGTATCCATCGCGCAAAGAAATGCCGGTGCTCGCGGGGTTGTCGCTGTCGGCGAAAGCCGGGGAGCGCATTGCGTTAGTCGGTCCGAGCGGGGCGGGCAAGTCGACCGTCGTTTCCATCTTGCTGCGCTTCTACGATCCCGACTCGGGTCGGGTATTGATCGACGGCCGCGATATCCGCGGGTTGCCGTTGCACGGCTTACGCGAGCACATGGCCATCGTCCCGCAGGACGTTTTCCTCTTCGGTGGCAGCATCGGCGAGAACATCGCCTACGGCAAGCCGGGAGCGAGACGAGAAGAAATCGAATCGGCTGCGAAACAGGCGAACGCGCACGATTTCATCGCGGGCTTCCCCGAGGGGTATGAGACGCTCGTCGGCGAACGCGGTGTGAAGCTCTCAGGCGGTCAGCGGCAACGCGTCGCCATCGCCCGGGCTATCCTGCGCGATCCGGCGATCCTGATCCTCGACGAAGCGACCAGCTCGCTCGATTCCGAGAGCGAGCACTTGGTTCAGCAGGCTTTGAATCAGCTCATGGAAGGGCGCACGTCGATCATCATCGCGCACCGGTTATCGACGGTGCGCCGGGCCGACCGGATCTACGTCATCGACGGTGGCCGGGTAATCCAAACCGGCACACACGAAGAGTTGTACGCGGACGAAGGCGGGAAATATCGGACGCTCGTGGATCTGCAATTCGCGCGGGATTGAAGCAGCCGGAGTTCACCACAGAGGCACAGAGGACACAGAGAAGAAAGGAACCGGACTAGGAATACAGACGAGCAACTGTACAACTCGATTCATGGTCGCTCGTTCTCATCGTCCTTCCAAACCAATTTCTTTTCTTCTCTGTGTCCTCTGTGTCTCTGTGGTCAACCATCTTCAAACTACCCACACCGGTGGCGGTGCGATCGCATCCGTGGGGCGGTTGCCCGGCCCGGCGCGGCCACTCCCCGCGAATCGGCTGATCGCCTTCACCGTCATATCTTCGTCGCAGGTCATCTGGCAGCTCAGGCGAACGCCCGATAAGCCCTTCACACCCAGCACGGCCTTCTCGGCCGCGGTCATCTTCGCCGGTTCGCCCGATACGAATTCCACTTTGCACGTCGTGCATTTGGCGTTGCCGCCGCACGCGTAGAGCTGATCGATCCCGGCCTCGTCGGTCAACCCGAGCACGAGTCGCTTCCCGGCGGGGATCTCGAACGTCCCGACGTGTTCCACGGTCAACTTCGGCATACTCGGCTCCTACGCGGTGTTTCGGCTTGGACCCCATCGTATTATGAACTCCATGTTCAATCTCTACATCGACGCCGACGCCTGCCCGGTGAAGGACGAATGCTACCGCGTCGCCAAGCGCTACGCCTGGCCCGTGATCGTCGTGGCCAACTCGCAGATCGGCGTGCCGGTCGACCCGCCGGTGAC
>JAYTBD010000062.1:0-2320 GCA_043737155.1 Fimbriiglobus sp.
GACGCGGACCGCGCGCGTGTTGTTCGCGGGAAAGCGGTCCTCTCGGGCCTTCGATTCCGCGCTCACCGACCACCGACCACTGACCACCGCCATGACCGATACCAGCCTCGAACTCGCATGGCCGTTCCCGAGTTGTCCGGGGGTGCTGCGCTACGGCTTGGTTTTCGCCATCCCCATTGTCCTCGGCGCTATCCTCTTCCGACTCGCCCGCTTCGAAATGCAACTGGTCACGGCGCGCGCCGCGCTCGGGTTGCTCGCCCTGCGACTCGCGACCATCGCCGTAATTCTATTCACGCTCTTCTTCGAGCCGAGCATCTCGAAAATCCGACGCGAGGAAGTGCCCGGTCGGATTCTGATCGCGGTGGACACATCGGGCAGCATGCGCGTGAGCGATCCGCAGCGCCCGCTCGCGGAGAAGCTCGCGTGGGCGAAGCGTCTCCAGTTGACGCACGACATCAGCGCCGACCGCGAAGTGGACGGGTGGATCGCCGAGGCCGGGGCCGGTTCGCCGCCGAGCTTCGCCGAAACGCCCGAAGGCCGGGCCAAGCGGAACCGTTTGGAAGCCATCGCGAAGCGGATGGACGACGCGACGCGATTGGCCCTCGCCGAGCGCGTCCTCGCGCCGGACGGGCAATCGCTCTTGGATCGATTGAAAGCCAAACACTCGGTCGAACTCGTCGCCGCGGATCAAACGCTCACGGCCCTCCCGAGCGATTCCGCCCGCTTGAAAGCCGCACTCGACGCAGAGCGACCGAGCACGCTCACGGACTTGAAATTACCGCTGGCCGGGGCCGGGGAAGCGACCGGGGGGCAAGCCAAACTCCTCGGCGTGATCCTCCTCACCGACGGCCGGCACAATTGGGGCGAGTCCCCGCAAAGGCGGGCGAACGAACTCGCCGCGCGCGGCGTGCCCGTCTTTCCCGTGGTCATGGCGCCGAAGTTGGCACCGCCCGACGTGTCGATAATCTCCGCGAAGGCGCAAGCTTCGACCGTGTTCAAAGGGAGCAGCGTCCCCGTCGAAGTCGGCGTCCGCGTCACCGGCTGGCCCGCCGGGCCGATTGCGGTGAAACTCGAAATGCCGCCGGGAGAGAAAGGCGAAGCGCGAGCGCCGATAGCCGAGACGATTCAACACGCCGGGATGGACGAGACATACCCGATCGTGCTGAAGGCGAAGATGGATGCGGCCGGCCCGCAGTCGTTGAAGGTGAGCGCGGAATCGAAGGCCCGAGAGGACCGCTTTCCCGCGAACAACACGCGCGCGGTCCGCGTCAACGTCGTCAAGGATCGCGCCCGCGTGCTGCTGATCGACGGCGAAGCGCGCTGGGAGTTCCACTACCTCCACACTTGCCTGGGCCGCGACGAAAACATGGACGTCCGCAGCGTCGTCTTCCGCCAGCCGCGCGTGACCCGCGCGACCGACGAAGACTTGCGCAAATCCGGTATTCCCGCCCGGCAAATGCCCGACGATCCGGACGGCCTCGCGGGCTACGACTGCATCGTCGTCGGCGATGTCGAACCCGCGCAGTTCCCCCCGGCGGAGCGGACCCGGTTGGAACAATACGTCGCCGAGGCCGGCGGAACCGTCGTCTTCCTCGCGGGCAAACGCTCGATGCCGCTCGCGCTGATTTCGGATGAGTCGGAACCGATCCGCAAGCTGCTGCCGATTAAGAATCCGAAGGTGCTCGATCCGAAATCCGGTTTCCCGCTCGCGCTGACAGCCGATGGTCAGCGGAGTTGGTTCCTGCAAATGCGCGACACCGGAACCGAAAGTTCGGCGCAATGGGAGCGCTTTCCCCCGCATTACTGGGCGGTGACGGGCGAAGCCAAAGACGGCGCCGAGGTATTGGCGACCGCTGCGGGGGAGCCGGTATTCGTGCGCCAAAATTACGGCTTCGGGCGGGTGCTTTACGTCGGCATCGATTCCACGTGGCGCTGGCGCTACAAAGCCGGCGACACTTTCCACCACCGCTTCTGGGGACAGGTCGCGCAATGGGCCGCGTCGGATCGATTGCTGCCGGCGTCGAACGCCGGTGGCACCATCCGCTTCGGCACGCGCGAGTCGACATTCCGACCGGGGCAGGACGTCGGCGTGGTCGTCCGCACCGCCGAGGAAGTGAAGAAATTGGGGCCGGGTTCGCTCAAAGGTGCCCGCGTGGTCAAGCTCCCCGCGAAGCCGGGCGAAGCGGAGCGCGTCGTCGGGTTGGTCCCGTTCGTACCGCTCGAGGCCCGACCGCGCGACTGGACCGCGACCGTCAAAGACTTGCCGCCGGGGAAGTATGCCCTCGAACTCGAAATCCCGGAGTGGGCCGATCAATTGCTA
>JAYTBD010000063.1:0-5808 GCA_043737155.1 Fimbriiglobus sp.
TCGTGCATTTATTGTAGGGGCACCCCTTGTGGGTGCCCGGACGAACCGGAATTCGAAGTGCACGGGAAACGGGATGAACGCCCATCATTGCAACGTTCCTTGGGCATCCGATTCCAGGCACCCACAAGGGGTGCCCCTACGGGAGATGCCAAAATCTAAAGGTGCACCCGACTTCGGAAGTCGGCTTGCACCTATCCCAACACCCGGTTATCCCCACCCCGCTTCCGGAAAGTCACGGACGACGCGGAGTGGATCATGCGACGGAATGCTTGCCTCGGCCTGTGCGCGATTCTGATGCTACTGGGCTGCCGGAACACGTCGAAGAAATTCGATACGACGGTGCCGCACGTCGAGGAATTCAACGCGCCGCCGAGCGAAGCCCGCTACGACAACCCGCCCGAATCCGGGTACAAGAAGCCGCCGCCGAAGAAAGAATTCCGCCCCGGACCCGGCCAAGGCGGTCCCGGCGGTGGCGTCGGCGGGCCGATGCAGTAACGGTGCGGAATTCGGAGTGCGGAATGATAGATCGGCAATCGAAGATCATCGGTTGAGCGCTCGCATATGCAACCGGTCACGAACGATTCCGACGGCGAAAGCGAGTCCGAGAACCGCGTGAAACACCGCGATCGCAACGCTGGCCCAAGGTTCGACAAAAACATCGGCACAAATGGCGAACACCCAAAATCCCATTGGAAACATGGGAATTAGCGGAAGCAAACTCACCCCACCCCGCTTTTCCAAAGGAACGCGTTTTCGCGCATTGAACAATGCTTTCCCGTTGACCGCCCCGACACACCAGAGCAACCAGACGATCCAAACTTCGATCAACAGGGCCCACCAAGGTATAATTTCCTTATTCATTCCGCACTCCGCACTCCACACTTCCCCGATCACTCCAAAATGACCGCTTCCGGAAGTGCCTGGGCCGGGGCGACGAGCACCGCCACCGGCTTGGCGAAGCCCTTCAGCACCATGAACTTGTCGGCCACGGTCTCCTGGTTCGCCAGGATTCCCCCCAGGCTCTTGTAGTAGAGCCGGGCCGATTTCCGCTGCACTTGTTCGATCTGCCGGAAGAGTTTGCCGATCCATTTGCCGGTCACGCGATCCTCGCCCGGCTCGCGCAGCAAATCTTCGTCGAGCAGGAAGTCGCCGAGCCGCTCGCCCTCTTCGAAATTCTTCATCGCGGGCAGGTCGATCTCGCGGGCATCGCGCAGCATCTTCTTGAGCGCCGAGCGCGCCTCGTGGAAGACGTGCATCATCTCGCCGAAGAATGCGTTCCACGCGTCCGGGCCGACCTGCTGCGGGTCGATGTGATTGAGCGCGATGTAATAGAACTCCGCTTCGTCGTACTGCGTCGTCGCGATCTTGTTGATGCCCTGCACGGCCATGTGGAAGCGGTAGCGGTTGAAGATGTCGTAGTAAGTCTCGTTGTTCACGCGGTACGCCATCTGCAAGTAGATGAGGTAAACGCGCCGGTCGAGCGTGCGGAACCAATCCATCGTGTCGTCGAGTTCGCGCTCGAGCTTCTTCTTCGCCTTGCGGAGCTTCCGGCTGTACGCCCCCTCCGTGTTCTTCTTGAGCGCCGCCAATTCTTCGACGAGTTCCTTGCGGTCCTCCACTTTCTTCTCGATGTCGTCGTAGAGCTTGCCGTACACGGCCGCGAGGCGCGCGTCTTCCCACGGCTCCTTGCGGATCAACTCGTCGAGTTCGTCGAGGTCGCCGGGGTTGAGCATCCGCCCGTCGTACGCCCCGGCGTAGCGCTCGTCGTAGGTGGTCTCCTCGTGCTCGTCGTCGATGAACTTCTGCACGACCCTCGGGTCGTCCAGCTCCGTCCCTTTCTTGATCTTCTTGCCGAGGCGGTACATCTTGTACGTGAGCCGCTCGCGCAGTTCCACGGGGTCGTTGAATAAGATCCACGCCGAGCGCTCGTCTTCGTCCGCCGGGACGAACGGCTTCTTGACGTGCTCCTCGCGGTCGTGGTTGGCCGGGTGGTAGTCGTCCTCCGGGTGGTCCTCCTTGCTCTCCTCGTCGAAGACCTGCACTTTCTTCCCGTGCAGCGGCGTCGCGAGTTTCGGCGGCCGGCCGTATTCGGGGTCCTTCTTTTTCTTGCGGAGGATATCCCCGGCCGCGTGCTGGTGGTAGTACAAGTCCGACGTGTAGAGCTTGTGATCGGCGGCTTTCAGCAGCTCGTCGCGGGCCATCATGAACGTCTCGGCCGCGAAGTCAGTGCGGTAAAGCCCGTGGGTAATGGCGTTGCTACCGGCGATGCTCGCGCCGATGCGGTCCGCGTGGTACTCGCCTTCCATGGCGACGAAGTGCCGTTGGCTCGAGAAGATCAGGAAGATCTTTTCGACCATCCAGCGGAACGACGCGATGGGCACCCACAGCATCCAGCCGAGGATGGCGAGCGCGTTCCCGCTGTTCTTCATGTTGCGGATGACGCCGTCGAGCCAGTCTTCGCGCACGATGCTCAAGCAGAT
The DNA here is from genome assembly GCA_043737155.1 of Fimbriiglobus sp. Lineage (GTDB taxonomy): Bacteria > Planctomycetota > Planctomycetia > Gemmatales > Gemmataceae > JALHQU01. The sequence continues at coordinate 2,481 of JAYTBD010000063.1, forward strand.
CTCGAAGAAGACGTAGTAGTACGACGTGATCGTGGTCCCTTGTGCGAAGTGCCCGAATTCGTGGCCGAGGACGGCTTTGAACTCGCTGAGGTTCCACGCGTTGACGAGCGCGACGCCGAGGAGCAGATCCTGCTTCGGCTTCACCGCGATGCTCACGAGCGACACCCGGCTCATCACGGCGAACTCGAGTCCGGGCGATACGTACACGGCGTTCGGCTCGTCGGTGCCGATCTCGTCGCAGAGTCGGCCGAGGAAACCGAAGAGCTTGGGGTGGTCCGCTTCGGTGATCTCCAAGTAGTTGTCTTTCTCGATTTGCTTCGAGTGGAACAACCCCTTGACCAAGAACAGGAACGCGGTGCCGAAGAAGAGCGCGAGCAGGACGGCGAAGATGTGCAACCGGCCGATCAGGACGAGACTCGCCACCGCGAGCGTCAAGGAAGAGACGACGGCGAACAAGTAGAAGAGAAGGAAGAGCACCAACCCGAGGGTGAGGTTGCGCTGCTTGCTGCGGTATTCGTCGGAGTAGTCGGTGTACCCCTCGGGCACGTCCGCGGGACTGCTCGGGTACGGGAAATCGACCTGGGGCATGATCGCACTCGAGCGGGAAGACGGGGGACTTTCGGCGGCGCGGACCCGGGGACAACACTAAGCGGAGATATGTCGGCGAGCAAGGGGGCGGAGGTTAAGCGAACAAGTCTTCGACGGATGCGATGGGAAGATAAAGATGGTGGGGGTCGTCTTGGAGCGGGGTGAATCCGTACTTGCGGTAGAACGCCGCCGCCCCCACGTCGATGGCGTCGACCTCGATGGCGAATACCCCGAGTGCGGCGGACAAAGCCAGCGACCGCTCGAGTGCGTCCATCAACAACCCCGCGCCGAGCTTCGATCCCTGCGAATTCTTATCGACCGCGAGCCGCGCCAAGAGGACGGTCGGAACCGGGTGCTTCGGCAATTTGCGCGAAGCTTGCCCCGGCAGTTTTTCGAACGCGACCGAACCGGCCGCCAACGTGTAATAGCCGAGCACCTCGGGATGGTCGGGGGGCACCGCCACGAACGTCTTTCCGAGTCGGCGTTTTTCGTACTGGGTGACCCGCGCGCGGAGGAAGTCATCGAGCGGAGGCTTCCCGCATGAGAATGCCTCCCGCAGGTGTCGCTTGGCGAACGGCTCGATGACCCACTCAACCACGGCGGGCCTTATGGCGGGCGGCCGCTTTCTTGAGAGCGGGGGTCGGGGCCGGTGGGTTGGCGAGAAGGCCGAGAAAAATGTCGCGATCGCGGTTCGACAGGACCGTCGCGTTTTCTTCGGCGAACCGCAAATCATCCTCCGCTACGACCTTCGCCCGACGCACGCGGATTTCCGTATCGCTCACGTGTTCGATGAGAACCGTGCTGTTGGCGAAAGATTTTGGGAGGACCAAACGTGCTTTCGAATCGATCGTCCTCGTCTCGGCGTGCATCGGGCATTCCTCCGGGCAGTTGATAAAGGATTATATCCCGGTGTGGGATACGTTGTCGAGTGGGATCGTCCCACAAAATCGAAATCGGGCCATCTACTCCTCCGAGACGGGCACACCTATGGTAACGCGATGATTCTCTCCCCGGACCAATACGCTTCGCTGCGATCCGCGCTGAATGCCGACCTCGGCCTGTTCGCGCCCGAACTCCTCGTGGCCGGGACCGTGCTGCTCGCCCTCTTCCTCCGACTGTTCCAAGCCTTCGACCGCATCCACTTGAATGCCATCGCGGTGTGGCCCTTGCTCGCGGCGCTCGCACTCCTCGGATCGCAGTGGTTCGACCTCTTCAACGGAATCCCCGGCGGACCGATCTTCACCGGCCTCCTACAAATGGACGCCTTCGCCACGTTCCTGCGCACGCTGCTCATCCTCTTCGCGCTCGGAGCACTCTGGCTCGGCGGCATCACGGGGTTACCCGACCGCGAGGACTCCGCCGACTACCTCGTGCTGCTCCTCGGGGCCACGCTCGGCATGATGGTCATGGTCTCGGCGAACCACCTCATGATGGTCTTTATCGGACTCGAAATGGCCAGCCTACCGTGCTACGCCCTCGCCGGGTTTTTGAAGGGTCGCAAGGCCGGGAGCGAATCCGCCCTGAAGTACGTCCTCTACGGCTCCGCCGCTTCGGGTGTGGCCCTGTACGGCATCAGCATGCTCGTGACCCAATTCGGCACGGGATCGATGAGCGGTATCGCCCACGGCTACGCCGACCTCGTCAAGTCCGGCGGGGTCGACGGATACACCTTCGCCGCGACGGCGCTATTGCTCGCCGGCTTCGCGTTCAAGCTTTCCGCGGTGCCGTTCCACTTCTGGTTGCCCGACGTGTTCGAAGGCGCCGCGGCGGAAGTCGGGGCCTTTCTGTCCGTCGCATCCAAAGCCGCGGCGGTCGGGCTGACCGCCCGATTCTTATTGATCCTCCAGCACGAAGTCGGTCCGCTCGATCCGTCGCTGTTGTCGCGGACGCTCGGCGTCCCTCTGTTGATATCGGCGATGCTGACGATGACGCTGGGGAACTTGGCGGCGTTCGGGCAAACGAACCTGACGCGATTGCTCGCGTACTCGACCATCGCCCACGCCGGGGTGCTGTTGCTCGGGTTGGCCATCTTCACCGCGGACGGTGCCGCGGCGACGCTGTACTACTTGCTCGGATATCTGCCGACGAACTTGGCCGCGTTCGCGGTGGTGGCGATCCTGCGCAACCGCGCCGGCATCGAGACGTTGGATGGCCTGCGCGGGCTGTGGACGCGCTCGCCCGGTTTGGCGGGGGCGCTCGCAATCAGCATGCTGAGTTTGTTGGGGCTACCGCCGCTCGTCGGCTTCGCCGGGAAGTTCCAGGTATTCGACGCGCTCTACGAAGCGGGCCGGGCGAACCCATCGGCGGGCGCGCTGTATTTCGTCGCGCTCGGTGTGGCAGTATTGAACACGGCCATCAGTGCCGGGTACTATCTGAAAGTGGTGAAGCTCAGTTTCTTGGACGAACCCGAAGCGGGCGTCGCGCCGATTGTGGAAGGCCGTTCGGCCGGGGCGCTGCTGGCATTGCTCGCGATTGCGATGGTGGCGCTGAGCGTGGCGTGGAACCCGGTGATGCTGTTCACCGCGCGGGCCGTCAGCGGGATGGGGTGAGGCAAAGTGCCGATCGGATACTCCAACTCATCGGAAGTCGTGCTCGGTGATTCAAGTGATTCGGGATCGTTTCTTTCAGAGCCGGACGCGTTAGCGACAGTCGAGCAGATAATCCCATCGTTTGCATTTTCGTCCCAACGGGACGACCGAAGGTAGCCAGGGGTTTCAACCCCTGGACTTCGGAGGTGGAT
>JAYTBD010000064.1:0-2316 GCA_043737155.1 Fimbriiglobus sp.
ATCCGCCGCCGGAAACAACCCGTCATCCCGGCTCCAACTGTTCCTCGGCCCGTGGCGGCGGATCTCGAAGACTCGATCCGCCCTCCTCTCGCGGAGCGAGAGGGCTACACACCAGCCGCAACGCGCTACTCGAGGTTCATCGAGGTTGATTTGTTGGCCGGACGTGCCGGCGTCGGAGTGGTGAATCCCCGTGTCCATCGCAGTCCGCCTCGCGCGATTGAACTCCGTCGCTGGCGCGTCCGGCTAACAAATCGGCCGCGACGCTTCCCCGGGATGCGGCCCATCGCTCCTTTCCGGTTCCGCCTCCGCCGCGTACGACAATCTTGCTTCCGACACCCACACCCGCCCGTATCCCCCATGAGCGAATCCATCTCCGGTGTGCGATCGGCGCCACCGGCGCCCGATCTCGAGATCAAAGACGCCCAGCTCATTTTCTCGGGCGTCTGGATCGACTTGTTGGACAAGTACGGCCGGGAGAACCTCAAATTCCCCGGCGAGTTCATCTGGCTCGGCGGGGCACCCGGCGCCGGCAAAGGGACCAACACGCCGTTCATCGCCCAGGCGCGCGACATCACCGCGCCGGCGGTCGTCATCAGCGCGTTGCTCACCACACCGCAAGCGGTGGCGATCAAAAACTCCGGGCAGATGGTCGGCGACCGCGAAGTCATCGGACTGCTGCTCGAAGAATTGCTCGACCCGCAATACCGAGAGGGCGTGGTGGTCGACGGCTTCCCGCGCACGAAAGTGCAAGTGGAGTGCCTGAAGCTCTTTTACCACGCGATGCTCGACCTCCACGCCAAGCAGGAGGGTCCGCTCGACGGCCGGTCGTACCGCAAGCCGATGTTCCGCATCGCCCTGCTCTTCGTGACCGAAGACGTCAGCGTCCAACGGCAATTGGCGCGCGGGCGCAACATCCGCGAGCACAACCGCCAAGTCGCGCAATCGGGCGTCGGCCACCTCCTCGAAGAGCGCGTCACCGACCTCGACCCCGCGCTGTGCCGGAAGCGGTACAAGGCGTTCAAAGAAGCGAACTTCGAAGCCTTGCAATCGCTGCGGAAGATTTTCCACTTTCACTTCATCGATGCCGAAGGCACTCTGCCCGAGGTGCAGCAGAACATCCTCCGCGAGTTCACGTACCAGAGTTCGTTGGAACTCAGCCCCGAAGTTTTCGACCTGATCCAGAACATCCCCATCGCCACGCAGCTCGGGCTGCACGCGCGGCAGGAACTTGTGAGCCGGCTCGAACGCTACTTGGTGGACCACCGCGACGTCTTCGCCGCGGTCGTGCAGCTCATCGAAACGAAAATCATCCCGATCGTGCGCGCCCACGCGATGTCCGGTCACGCCCAGATCAACAGCGAGGAGTGCTTGCTCGACGACCCGCTGGCGTTGCGCATGGTCATCGACGTACTTTGGGAGCGCGGCTTTCACGCCACGGTCGATATTCACCGCGTCGAGGTGCCGGAGCGGATCGACCCCGAGACGTGGGCCATTTCTTGCCGGACGAAGAAGGTGTACCAGATCGAAGTGCGCTACCCCCCCTCGGACATCCGCCGCGGGCATTGATTTCCGTATCTTCTCAGCATCCCTCCCACCTCCGCATCCACCCGGCCTCGGGGTCAGACCATGCTCCGCTCCTGCCTGTCCGCGCTCATCCTCGCCACCGCCCTCGGCACACTATCCGCCCAAGACGCCCCGAAGAAACGGGTGCTGACCCACGCGGACTACGACATTTGGAACACCGCGACCGGAGTGTCCCTATCGCCGGACGGGCAATTCGTCGCCTACGTCCAAAGTCCATCCGTGGGCGATGCGACGGTGATCGTAAAGAACATCCGCACGAATTCGGAGACGAAGATCGCGACCGGCGGTCGCACGTTCCCGGCCGCGGGGGAAACTCCGGTCGACGCGGAACCCGACGATCAACTCCCCGCCATCCCGGCGATACCGATGGGCCTGGGCGGCCCGACGGGGGCACCGCAGTTCACCCCCGATTCCAAATTCTTGTTCTTCCCGCTGGTGCCGACCAAGGCCGAGGTCGAGAAGGCCAAGGCCGACATGAAGAAGCCGGACGAGATGCTACGGACGGTGTTGGCGTGCTTCGATCTCGCCACCGGGCAAATCGTGCGGCGATTCGAGAAGGTCAAGAGCTTCAATATTCTCGGCGACGGTGCCGGGGTGCTCGTCATGACGAAGGAAGCGAAGCCCGATCCAAAGCCGGAGGTCGCTCCGCCGCCGAAGGGTGCGGACGCCGATCAGCAAACCGGTAAGGGCCGCAATGTCCCGCGACCTTCGAGCTCCATCGTCGCAGCCGGG
>JAYTBD010000065.1:0-2315 GCA_043737155.1 Fimbriiglobus sp.
TCACGCGACCCGGCTCCCCGGCACAGAACGAGAACTCCATGTCGCTCCGCCCGAAGCTCGATCCCTTCTACCGCACCGTCGAATCGGTGCTGATCGGCCAGCGGAACCTCGTCGACCGGCTGCTCATGGGGCTGCTCACCGACGGCCATGTGCTGCTCGAAGGCGTCCCCGGCTTGGCGAAGACCTTGGCCATCCGCACCGTCAGCGCGGCGCTGCACCTCCAATTTTCGCGCGTGCAATTCACCCCGGATCTCCTGCCCGCGGACATCCTCGGCACGCAGATTTACAACCCGCGCACCGGCGAGTTCACCGTCAAGAAAGGCCCGATCTTCGCCAACGTGATCCTCGCCGACGAAATCAACCGCGCCCCGGCCAAGGTGCAATCGGCCCTGCTCGAAGCGATGCAAGAGCGCCAGGTCACCATCGGCGACGGCACCTTCCCGCTGCCCAAACCATTCTTCGTATTGGCGACCCAAAATCCCATCGAACAAGAAGGCACTTACCCGCTGCCCGAGGCGCAGGTCGATCGCTTCATGCTGAAGGTGCTCATCGATTATCCGAGCCGGGACGACGAGCGCGCGATCCTCGACCGCATGGGCAGCGTCGATGCGGCGACCGCCGTGGAATCGGTGCTCGCGGCCGAGGATCTCGCCAAGCTGCGCGGCGCCGTGGATGCCCAGCACGTCGATACGAAGATCAAGGATTACATCGTCGCCATCGTGCGCGCCACCCGGACCCCGGCCGAGTTCGGCCTCGACATCGCCCCGCTGATCCAGACCGGCGCCAGCCCGCGCGCGGTGGTTGCACTGCTCCGAGCGAGCAAGGCACACGCCTTCTTGAACGACCGCGCGTACGTTACGCCGGACGACGTGAAGCGCACCGCCGCCGACGTGCTGCGACACCGGGTGATTCTGAGCTACGAAGCGGAGGCCGAGGAGTTGAAACCGGACGCGGTGCTCCAGCGGGTGCTGGATGGGTTGCCGGTGCCGTGAGTTGGGTGGGAGCCCACCGAATCAATTTCGAACTCTTTGAGAAAGTCTATCGTGGCCGCGATTCCCTCATTTCCTACCTCCACAAGCAAATCTTCCGTTACACATTTGCTGAGCGATGCGGAATCGAGTCTGATTCGTCGAGTAGCTCTCGTTTCACACGATTACAATTTGTGTGACAGTCGTGGCTTTTACGACTACACCGAACACTTTGCTGACATCAACCGCTTATGTGACGACCAGAACTGTGATACGATTCTTTACGCGTTGTACACTTGGGATCGCAACTCACCTACTACGCGGGATCCATCTTCGTGTTTTGCGGGCTTGAATCACGTCCGTCGGATCATTGTCGAAGTTGGCCAACCGAAGAAAGGGAGTTTTGACCACGTCGAAGTCCTGCAAAAGGGAGAGCGTCGACCTCTGATCGCCCAACAGCGATTCGCCAAATCGGGCGACTCCAAGTTTCGTAAGGCCGCCTTCATTGAAGAACTCGATGAGCGAAAGCTCGGCGATGCGCTCCTCGTTTTATGTGGAGAAACCAACATTGGGTCTACCGAGCGCGGTTCGACCAAATTCAACGATCCGTACGACTTCCTAGGCCAGCTCAAGACGATGGGCATTCGCCTGATTCTCAATCCGATCCACGATTACATGACCCGATACGAGATGCGCCGTAAGCGGCGCCGATATTCCCAGCGAGGGATCACCGTGATTTCGGTATGGAATCAAGGAAAAGCCCGTGAAGCAGAGCTACCTTGGACCGTGTTTCGGGATGGGGAAGAATTGACCGACGAGCTGCGTGAGCTACCAAAAGCGTTCGCGGGCAGACCGGATATCCGAATTGGGATCGTTGAAGTAGAGCGGGTGGCGAATCGTTGAATAGTCAGAGCCCCAGCGCCAGCGAGCGGTTCAGGACCTCGCTGGCGCTCGGGCTCCGCCTCACCCCGCCTCCACACACTCCCGCAAGTACCGCACGCCGTGGGCGATGTCGGCGAAGCGCTCGGCTTGGGTGCCGACTTCGCGCTCGATGCAGAGCGGGCCGCGATAACCCACCGAAATCAGCTTCTTCACGAAGGCCCGCGTGTTGGTTTGACCCTGGCCCAGTGGAACTTCGCTGCCCCATTCGCCTTTGACCGTCGGCCGGTTGGCGTCCTTCAAATGGACGCTGCGGATGTCCGGGCCGAGCACCTCGAGAGCCGTCAGCGGGTCGTCCATGTCGTAGAGCAGCATGTTCGCGGGGTCGAAGTTCACCTTCAAATTCGGGCACTGCAAATCGTCGAGCGTCCGCCGCAGCAGCAGCGCCGATTCCTGGCCCGTCTCGAA
>JAYTBD010000066.1:0-5798 GCA_043737155.1 Fimbriiglobus sp.
AGGAAGGCATCTCGGGCTGTTTGACGAAAAGCACCGGGCAGGGCACGCTGCGGAGCACGCCTTCCGCCACGCTGCCGAGGAGGAATCGCGTGAACCCCGTCCGGCCGTGCGTGCCCATCACGATCATGTCCACCTTGGTGGCCGTGGCCGTACGCACGATTTCTTCGACCGCATCCCCGACCGCGATTTCCCGGCGTACCTTCACATGCTGGTCGAGGGGGAAAAGCTTTTCGAGACGTTGCCGAGCCGGCTCCAAATCGTCCGTCGGAAACGGCGTGAGGACGCCCTCCATCGGCATGACAAACTCCGGCTCGACGACGTGCATCAGGAGGATTTCGGAAAAGTACTCCCGGGCGAGCGAGCACGCGAAGGCGAACGCCGCCTCCGAAGAGGCGCTGTAGTCGGTCGGGTGGAGGATCGTCCGGATGGGCATCATGGCCGAAGTCACTCGGGGGCGGTTCGAATCTTTCGACACAACGGACATCGCAACTGCTGTGCCGCACCGCGCGACGCCGAAATACGCAATGATTACTATCGCGGCGGCGGACCGGGTGGTAAAAGAATTGGCGGCGCGGTCGATCGGCGGTCGGTGAAACCGCGGCCATTGGCACCCGATCCGTGGAACGATGACCGGCCCGCGATTTGCGATCATGATGACTTCCGACCCCCGTCCGTATGTACCTGCGAGTCCGATGTGAGCTTCTCCGACAACTCCCCGCCGATTGGCGTGTTCGCCGGGGAGGAGCGCTTGGCCGGGATCATCGCCTCGGCGATGGACGCGGTCATCACCATCGATGCGGACCAGCGGATCGTGCTGTTCAACCCGTCGGCGGAGCGGATCTTCGGCGTGCCGGCCGAGCGGGCGCTGGGCCAATCGCTCGACCGCTTCATGCCCGGCCGCTTTCGCGACGCGCACCCCGGGCACATCGACCGCTTCGGCGCGACCGGCATCACCAGCCGGCAGATGGGGACCGTCAGCCGGCTCATGGCCCTGCGCGACAACGGCGACGAGTTCCCCGTCGAGGCCTCGATCTCGCATTCGACGGTCGGCGGCGAACGGCTGTTCACGGTCGTGCTGCGCGATGTCACGGACCGGATGCACGCCGAGATCCGAATCCGCGAGCAGGCGGAACTCCTCAACAAAGTCACCAACGCCATCATGGTCTCGGACGTCGATGACCGCATCGCCTTCTGGAACCGCGGCGCCGAACGGCTGTACGGTTGGCCGGCGGACGAAGCCTTGGGGCGCCTCGCCTCGGAGGTGGTGCATCCGAACGCCCGCGCCGAGACCGCCGCGGCCGATGCCGAGTTGGACCGATCCGGCGAGTGGACGGGGGAGTTCCGCGAGTGCACCCGGGACGGCCGCCGGATCGCCGTGGAATCGCACTGGACCCGCTTGAAGAACGACGACGGCCGGGTCCGCGGCAAGATCGCCATCGACATCGACGTCACCGAGAAGAACGAGTTGGAGGCTCGCTTCTTGCGATCCCAGCGGTTGGAGAGCGTCGGCACGCTCGTCAGTGGGATCGCCCACGATCTCAACAACGTGCTCACGCCGATCCTCATGGCCGTCCGCTTGCTCAAGAAAGACAAGCCGGGGATCGACCGCGCGGCCCTGCTGGAGGTCGCTTCGGCGAGCGTCGAGCGCGGCACGGCGATCATCCGCCAACTCCTCTCCTTCGCCGGCGGCGTCGACGGCCAGCGGATCCCGACGCACCTCGGCCAAGTGCTCGGCGAGGTCCGCGACATCCTCGACCACGCGCTGCCCAAATCGATCCGGCTCGAAGTCGGCATAGCGGACGACCTGTGGCCGGTCACCGGCGACGCCACTCAATTGTCCCAAGTGGTGATGAACCTCGGCGTGAACGCCCGCGACGCGATGCCCGATGGCGGCACGCTCACTATCGCCGCCGAGAACAGAATCCTCGGCGGCGATGTCGCCAGCGTTTACCCCGAAGGCAAGCCGGGCCCCCACGTGTTGCTCTCGGTTTCCGACACCGGCGGCGGTATCCCGGCGGAAGTCCTCGAGCGTATCTTCGATCCCTTCTTCACGACGAAGCCGTTCGGTCAAGGGACCGGGCTGGGCCTCTCGACCGTGCTCGGCATCGTCAAGTCGCACGGGGGATTCCTCAACGTCTACTCCGAGGTCGGCCACGGCACGCGCTTCACGGCCTACCTGCCGGCCCTCGCCGGACCGGCGACCGCCGCCGTAGTCCCGCCCGGCGATGCGGCATGGGAAGGCCGGGGCGAACGGATCTTGATCGTTGACGACGAGCCCCTGATCCTCGTCACGGCGAAGGCCGTACTCGAAGCGTCCGGCTACCGGGTCGTGACGGCGCGGGGCGGGGCGGAAGCCCTGGAATTGTTCCGCGACCGGCACCGCGACATCGCGGCCGTGCTCCTCGACATGATGATGCCGGGGATGGATGGCCCGACGGCGATGGCGGCTATGAAAGCCATCGACCCCGCTGTGAAAATCATCGCGGCGAGCGGGCTGCGCTTGGCGCAGCGACCGGCGGAGGCTTTCGCGGCGGGGGCTATCGCTTTCTTGAAAAAACCTTTCTCCGACGGCGAGTTGCTGCAAACGCTCGCGCGGTTGCTCCACGGCACGGCGTGACGCGGTTGCGATCCCGCCGACTCCGTCGTAGTGTAGGCGGAGTTCACCGCTCCGGGGATGCGCTATGCCGACGCTGTTGATCGTCGACGACGCCGCGCTCGTTTTGAGAGCCATCGAACTCTCCCTGGCGGGCGAGGGCATCGTCGTTCGCACCGCGATGACGGCCGCGGAAGCGATCCGCGATTTCTCGCAGAACCGGCCCGACTGCGCGATCAGCGACGTCCGGTTGCCCGACCGCTCGGGCCTTGATCTCCTCGCCGCCCTCCGTGCGATCGATGCGAAAGTGCCCATCATCTTGATGACCGGCTACGGCACGGCCGAGACGGCGATCGAAGCGATGCAACGCGGGGCGTTCGATTACCTGCTCAAGCCCATCGATCCGGACGCATTGCTCGAACTCGTCCTCAAGGCGTTCGCCGTGGCGCGGCTGATGCGGGTGCCACCGCGCATGGCGCCATCCGACGAGCCGCCGGACGCGGACGACCTGTTCGTCGGGCAAGCGCCGGGGATGCAGGAGGTCTTCAAGACCATCGGCCGGGTGGCGCCCACGGACGCGACGGTCCTCGTGTTGGGCGAAAGCGGGACCGGCAAAGAGCTGGTGGCCCGGGCGATCTACCACCACAGCCGCCGGGCCGAGCAGCCCTTCCTAGCGATCAACTGCGCGGCGATCCCGGAGACGCTGCTGGAAAGCGAACTCTTCGGCCACGAGAAAGGTTCGTTCACCGGGGCGGAGCGCAAGCGCGTCGGGAAGTTCGAGCAGTGCCACGGCGGCACGCTGTTCCTCGACGAGATCGGCGACATGACGCCGCTGACGCAGGCCAAGATCCTGCGCGTGCTCCAAGACGGCGCGTTCCAGCGGGTGGGGAGCAACGCGAGCGTCCGCGCCGACGTTCGGATCGTCGCCGCGACGAGCCGCAATTTGGAATCGATGATCGCCGAGGGGCGCTTCCGCGAGGATCTCTACTACCGGTTGAACACCTGCACCATCCGGTTGCCGCCGCTGCGCGAGCGGCGCGAGGACATCGCGCTGCTGGTCCGCCATTTCCTCCGGCTCAGCGCCGGCGAATTCGACCGGAAGGTGACCGCGGTCGCACCCGAAGCGGAGGCGGCGCTGCGGGCTTTCCCTTGGCCCGGCAACGTCCGCCAGTTGCAGAGCATCGTCAAACAATCCCTCCTGCGCGTCCAGGGGCCGGTGCTGGGGCTCGATGCCCTCCCAGCCGAAATCGTCGGACGGGTGGCCGCGGAGGAGACCGGCGACCACGACATGACTCGCTTCATCCGCGAACGCTTGGCGGGCGATTGCACGACCCTCCACGGGGACGTCCTCGACCGCGTCGAACGGGAATTGTTCACCGCGGTACTCGAATCGACCCGGGGCAACCTCACCAAGAGCGCAAGCATCTTGGGCATCTCCCGGCCGACGCTGCGGGTCAAGCTCCAGCACTTGGGTCTCGGTCTCGAAACCTTTTGCCGGATCGACCAGCGCAAGTTGTGAGGCCCGTTGGCCGGTCGCGGATGCAAGCCATGAAGCGACAGAAGACCCGCTGGTACCGCCTGCCGGGGCGGCTGTTCCGCCGCTCGCTTCCACGGCGGATCCGACGGATGCTGCCGGTCCCGCTCGGCATCGTCGCGGTCGGCACAGTGGGTTACCCGCTGATCGAAGGGCCGCCATGGACGCTCTTCGACGGCCTGTACATGACAGTGATTACACTCACGACCATCGGCTACGGCGAGATCCCCCAGACGCTCTCCCGGCCGGGTCGGGTCTTCACGATGTTCCTGGCGCTCGGGGGCATTTTCGTACTCTTCTACTTCGCCGCGGACGTGATCCGGAGCGTGGTCACCGGCGAACTCCGGGACCTGCTCGGGAAGGAGCGCATGGACGACCGGCTGAAACACCTCGACGGGCACACGATCGTCTGCGGCTACGGCCGCATGGGGAAGATCGTTTGCGATGAATTGGAGCGGCACGGCCGGCCCTTCGCGGCGCTCGACTCGAAAGAATTCAAAGGGGAATGGGGATACCGTCACGGACTCCGAGTCCTGGGCGATGCCACCGAAGACGACATCCTCCGCCACGTCGGGATCGAACGCGCGACCGCGCTAATCGCCGTCGTCGGGTCGGACGCCGGCAATTTGTACATTGTGCTCAGCGCCCGGTTGCTGAACCCCAAGCTCACGATCGTGGCCCGCGCGGAGGAAGAGGACGCCGAGGCGAAATTGCGGAAAGTCGGCGCGGACAAAGTGATCTCCCCGTATCTGGAAGGGGGCCACCGGGCCTTCCAAGCCGTATTTCATCCCACGGTGCAGCACTTCATGGATCAGGCCACCCGCAGCGGGCGGATCGATCTCCAGATAAAGGAGTTTCGCGTGGAAGCCGGGAGCGAATTGGCCGGGCGATCGCTGCGCGATTCGCGGCTCTCCCAAGACCACGGCGTGATCGTCGTCGGCATCGTGCGGCCCGACGGCGACGTGCTGACCGCCCCCACCGGGGAGGTCGAGATCGAAGCCGGAGCCACGCTCATCGCCATTGGGAAACGCCAACGGCTCACGGCCGTGGAACCCTTGGTCCACCGCAAGGATCGAACGGCCGCCGGGTCCGTCGCGCCCGCGGAGAAACATCCGGACCCGGATTTGCTACAGTAAGATTTCACCCCGTGTCCCCGAGGTGAGCCGATACCCCTCGACACTTCGAACGCCTCCGCCGCCATGCCGGCGCCGGATCCTCGCAATCAACGGCGGATCGTCGAGCGTCAAGTTCGCCTTGTTCGCCGCCGGGGATCCGCTTCGCTGTCTCCATCGCGGGGCCGTCGATCGGATCGATCTTCACACTGTTCCCACCGATTGGCTCGACTCGCTGGCTCTCGGCGGCCACTTGGAGGGCGTGATGGCCGTCGGGCACTGGGTCGTCCACGGCGGGCCCAAGCACTCCGACCCGCAACCCGTGACCGTTGACCTGCTCGCCGAACGGTACATCGCCGAGCACGGCGACGATAGGCCCGAGATCGGCGGCTGGCGCTGGCCGAGTCCGTCGCCCACGACCGACTGAAGTTGGCCCGGAGCACCATGGAAACGCCGACGCGCAACCGACCGATTGCAAAACTGCTGGAGTTCTGGGCCGCCCGGAGCATGGTGGTCATCGCTAGCGTTGCGCTGGCGGGGATCGCGCTGCATCTGATCC
>JAYTBD010000067.1:0-2311 GCA_043737155.1 Fimbriiglobus sp.
GGCTCCCACGCCGGTCTTCAAGGGTCGGCCGACCGGGTTGAAGCGGGTGGAGGGGAACCTGACAGGCCGACTCGGGAAAGCCGAGGTGCACGTCTACCGATTCCCAGCCCGGTGACGGCGAACCGGTTCCTACGGGCCACACAAACGGGGTCGGAAATCGCCGCCGGCGCCGGGGGATCCGTTCCGTTGAAACGGCTCGAAGACGGAGTTGCGCACCTCGTTCCCAAACCCGTGTCCGACACCGCCAACCGTCCTTACTCAGGGGTGTAGCCTCGCACTGCCTTCCGATCGCCCACTGGCGGATTGGGCCCGTAATTTGATCGGTTTGGGTGTTGCGCGGATTTGCGAGGTGTGTCATTCTGCTGTCGGGAGAGATCCCGCGTGCTGCGGACGACCGCCCGAACAGAGGCTGGGACATGGCGGCGAAAAAGGGTCCGGTCAAGAAGGCGGTCGAAGCGGTGAAGGGGGCGGCCAAGGACGCGGTCGAGACCGTCGACAAGAAGGTGGTCAAACCGGCGGCGAAGGCCGTGGGGCTCGGTACGGGGAAAAAGGCCCCGAAGAAGAAGTGAAGCGGCCGCGGGCGGGACGGTCGCTTCGAGGACTCGGGGTCGCCGGCGGCCCGGAGGTACTCGGTGCCCGGATTCCCCCGGCGATCGGGGATCCCGAGGTGCCGCAGATGGTCGCGGGGCGGAGGCGGAGCGCATTGGCGACGCAGACGGCCCTCACTTCCGGGCTTCTCACCATCCATTCCCAATTATGCGGGAGCCCCGCTCGCCGGCGAATACAGCCGAAGCTGCGGCAACGCCTCGGAAGCGGGTCGCCTCGGAAGCTCCGGTGCCCGGAAGCCATCCTGCCTCAGCGCGGAGGTAGCCGGGCGCCGGGCTATAGCTAGCCCACCGGCGCGGCCGTCCCAGCCCCTCTCTGCGGCTTCGTCTCGTGATGATCCCGCTCACTTGGTCAGGCTGAAGTCCTTCTCGTTTTTGCCGGACTTCACTTCAAAATTAAGTTCGGTCGCCTTTTCGTCGGTGTACTTGGGAGGGAGCATCTCCGCGCCGGCTTTCTGCACCCACTCCGCTTTCGGGTCATCGTACATTTTCATCTTGGTCGTTTCTTTGGCGGCCTTGATCTGAATCTTGCACAGCCCGACTGGCACATTTTGCACCGAGTATTTCCCATTCTCGATCGTTCCGCCGGTGGTTGGCCCCTTCCCGTCCACCGACAGGAAAACGATAGATCCGTTCTCGATCGGTTTCCCATCGAAGGTCACTGTGCCGGACACTTCGGCGTTCTGCGACCCGCCGCATCCCGCGAGAACGAAAACGGACCCGAGGGCGAAGATCGCCCCTTTCATAGCGCGCATAATCATCTCCGGTTACCGGTCGGTGAGAACTTCGCCGCCGTCCATCGTCCCCATCGCCCGCCAAAGAGCCTGGGAGGTGCTGTTGGGGAAGAAGCGGACGCTGCCGTCGCCGAGTGTGGCATTCACCCCTCCGGTGTGCTTGCTGCGGGCGGCATTCTGAGCTTGGCTACCAGCCACCGACGGCATGTTAACCGGATCGGCGGTGGTGGACCAGAACACGAGGGTGTCCGGAACGGAAGCGTTTGGAGTGTTGATGGTCATGAAACTGAAGCAGCCGCGGTCGTTGTTGATGATGTCGCCCCGGATATCGAATTTGGCATCCGGAGCCATCAGCCTCTCGGAGAGGAGCAAAGTGTTCGAGGTGCCGTCGGTGATGCCGACGAGGGTGACGCTCTTCGGAATGGTCGAGCCGTTGGAGTACGAGAAGGGGGCGCTCCCGGGGGTGATGGACGGTCCCGGGTCGGTGGCGTTGCCCCAGTTGACGGCGTAGTTCCCCCGCGCCCGGTAATACGGGTCGCCTTGCCAGTAGGCCGGCCCACCACGGTCGGAGGGGCAGAGGTAAGCTGCGACCTGACTGGCCACGAGGTTGTTCGTGGATTGGGTCGGCCCACCGTTCGGGGCCTGAAAGAACCCAACATTAGGATTGTATTGCGACGCCAGCGCCGTCTGCTCCATGTACGGCCAGAGCGGCGGAACCCAAGAAGTGCGCGGGCTCCACGTGCTGCCCCACGGGAGCCGGTTGTTGACATCGTGGTAGCCGTGCATCGCCAGCCCCCACTGTTTGAGGTTGTTGCTGCACTTCATGCGCGCGGCGGCCTCTCGCACTTTCTGGACGGCGGGCAATAGCAATCCGATGAGGATCGCAATGATTGCGATCACGACCAGCAACTCGATGAGCGTGAAGCCCACTCGGTTGCTACGGGGAGGAGGATAATGCATTGAAGGCTCGAA
>JAYTBD010000068.1:0-5790 GCA_043737155.1 Fimbriiglobus sp.
GTCGATGATATACGCGGAGTCGTCCACGCCTTGCACGACTACCATTCTACCTGCCTCCGGTATCTCGACGAATTCCGGCGAGCGCACCGGGATCGACCGTCCGCCGGCCAAATGGATAATGAACGCGCGGAATGGTTTCCGATCAACGGCCTTCCTCATGAAATCGGGCGACATCTCATCCTCCGGTGTTTGACTACAGCTCTCAGCTACCGCCGCGCTCCGATGCGGCGGCTTCCCGTCCGGCCGCACCGACCGGGATGGCCGGCGCCGGCTTCGCGGCCCCCCACCGCAGCACCGGCTCTTTCGCGGCCTTGACCTCGTCCGGCCGGCTGATGGCGTGCGTGTGCGGGGCGGTCCGCAGTAGCTCGGGTTCCTCCGCCGCAATCTTTAAGAGCGCCTCGGCGAAAGCGTCGAGCGTCTCCTTGCTCTCGGTTTCGGTCGGTTCCATCATCAGCGCTTCGGCCACGACCATCGGGAAGTAGACCGTCGGGGCGTGGAAGCCGTAGTCGAGCAGCCGCTTGCAGACGTCCATCGCCCGGACTTTCTTGGTGCGCAGCAATGTCCGGGCGCTCGCCACGAACTCGTGCATGCACGGCCCGGCGTGCGGCACGTCGTAGGTGTCTTTGACCAAGGCGCGGAGGTAGTTCGCATTCAGCACCGCGTGCTCGCTGACGCCTTTCAGCCCGTCCGGCCCGAGCGTGCGGATGTAGCAGTAGCCGCGGAACAAGATGCCGATGGTGCCGAAGAAACTGCGGACGCGTCCGATGGACTTGGGCAAGTCGGCTTCGGTCGTCAGCCGGTAGCCGTCGCCCGAGCGCATCACCCCGCCGACCGGGAGGTACGGGGCGAGGAAGTCGCGCACGGCGATGGGGCCGCTGCCGGGGCCGCCGCCGCCGTGGGGGCCGGTGAAAGTTTTGTGCACGTTGTAGTGCTGCATATCGGCGCCGAAGTCCCCCGGCCTCGTGATGCCGAGGATGGCGTTCATGTTCGCGCCGTCCAAATAAACGAGCGCCCCTCGCGCGTGCAGCAGTTCCGTGATCTCTTGGATTTGCGTTTCGAACAGCCCGAGCGTGTTCGGGTTGGTGATCATGAACACGGCCGTATCCGGTCCGAGCTTCGCTTTGAGGTCGTTGAGATCGACGAGTCCGTTCGCCCCGCTCTTGATCGTGATCGTGTCGAACCCGGCGAGCGCGGCCGAGGCGGGGTTGGTCCCGTGGGCGCTGTCGGGCACGAGCACCTTGGTGCGGTGGCCTTCGCCTTTGTCGTGGAAGTAAGCGTGGGCGACGAAGAGTGCCGTGAGTTCCCCTTGCGCCCCGGCGGCCGGTTGCAAGCTGACGGCGGGTAACCCCGAGATTTCCGCGAGATACTGCTGCATCCCATAGAGGAGTTCGAGCATTCCCTGCACGGTGTCGTCGTCTTGGAGGGGGTGCAAATTGGCGAAACCGGGCGAGCCCGCGATCCGTTCGTGCCGCTTCGGGTTGTACTTCATCGTGCACGAACCCAACGGGTAAAAGTTGGTGTCGATGCTCATGTTCCGCGCGGACAGATTCGTGAAGTGACGGATGAGGTCGATCTCGCCGACCTCCGGCAGCGGCGGTGCGGCCTTTGCCAAATGCTCCTTGGGAATCAGCTTCTCGATGGGCGCGGAGTTCGGCACATCGCACTCCGGCAACCGGTGGCAGCGCCGCCCGGACTTGGAAAATTCGAAGATGAGTCCGGTCGATTGGGTGTTGTTCATGGTGATCAAGCGGGGTAGGGGATAAGTCTGTCGAAGAAGTCGGCGAGCGAAGGAGCGGGCTCAGGGTGGTCGAGCCAGCGCTCACCTTCTTGAAAAAGTCGCGCTCGGCCGTCAAGCGGGACCGCGGAGCAGCGGCCGTGTGGTATACACCGTCGGCACGGACTCGATCGGCTCGTTCAGGATCGCGTCCGCCCGGCGGCGGCCGACGGCTCGGACGTACCCGAGATGCCGACCGCCATCCTCCTCGATGGTCCGGAGCTCCACCGCGTTGTCCGGCGCGATGACCCGTTGCCATTCCAGCCAGAATCGCCACCCCTCGGGCAGGTCGTCCGCGACCTCCATGTCCAAGATCCCGGTCCGACCCCAGTGCCGCCGCCACCAATCGGCCGAGTGCAAGCACCACGGTTGATCCGCGGCCCACCACTCACGAAGGTGGGTTGGAATCGGGTCGCTCATCTCTTGGATCAGCCCGGCCCCGGCGATCCCGATCTGCCCGCCCGGCCTCACGAATCGGGCCAGGTAGTTCAAATAGAGATCGTCGGTTCCGTAATAGAAGAACGAGTCGATGGACACGATGGCGTCGAAGAACTCGGGGGCGTAGGGGAGCGACCGGGCGTCGGCGCGGAGTGGGAAAACCCCGTCTCCGACCCCGGCGTCCCGTGCCCGCCGGAGATTCTCGCCGGCGCTGAACCACAAATCCGTGGCCCACACTTGCACCCCGAACTCCCGGCGGAGAAAGACGGACGACAAAGCCCGGCCGCACCCCAAGTCGAGTACCCGCATCCCCGGCCGCAGATCCAGGGCTTCGGCCAGCCACTCGACCATCCAGAGGGGATTGGCCCCGCCGCTCACCCCGGCGGCGATCCAATCCGGGTGGTAGGCCGACGCCCGGGGGAACCGCGGGGAAACGAACCGGTCGTCCATGGTGGCGCTCCTCGCGCGATGCGGGGTGATGCGAGTTGTTTCCGATTAGCCCAGCGATGATTTTAACGCGCCCGCAAGTCCGTCGATCTCCCCCTTCGTCCGTTTCTCCGTGACGGCGACGGCCAACCCATCCGCGTGATGCGGATACCAGCGACCCGTTGCTAAACCACCGTGATAGCCCCGCTCGCGGAGTCGCTTCGACAATGCCGGAACATCTCCGGGAACGCTCAACGTGAATTCCTTGAAGAAGGGCCGGTCGAACATCAACTTCACGCCGGGCACGTTCACCAACTGCTCGGCCGCGTAATGCGCTTTGCGCACGCACAACTCGGCGGTCTCCTTCAACCCCGCGGGGCCGAGCGCGGTCAGATGCACCGCCGCCCGCAATGCGAACAATCCTTGGTTCGTGCAGATGTTGCTCGTCGCCTTCTCCCGGCGGATGTGCTGCTCGCGCGTTTGCAGCGTCAGCACCCAGCAGCGCTTGCCGTTGCGGTCGGTCGTCTCACCGACGAGTCGGCCGGGGATCTTGCGGACGTAATCATTGCGGCAAGTCAAGATGCCGAGGTACGGCCCGCCGAAGCCGAGTGGAATGCCGAGACCCTGCCCTTCGCCGACGGCGATGTCGGCCCCGTGATCGGCGGGTGTCGCCAGCAAGCCGAGGGACACGGGATCGAAGACATCGATGAAGATGGCCCCGGCTTTCCGTGTGGCTTCGCCGATCGCCTTCATCTCTTCGAGGTGCCCGAAGAAGTTCGGCGACTGGGCGACGACGGCGATGGTCGAATCGGTCACCGCCTTGGCCACATCGTCCGGGTTCAGGAAGCCCTCGGGCGTCGGCAGCGTTCGCACCGAGCACTTCAAGTTCCGCACGTACGTCGTCAGCGTCTGCCGGTACTCGGGGTGAACGCTCTCGGCGATCAGCACTTCCCCCGTCCGGCCGGTGATGCCCAAGGCCATCAACACCGCTTCGGCGACCGCGGAACCGCCCTCGTAAAGGCTGGCGTTAGCGACGTCCATGCCCGTGAGCTGCGCCATGAGCGTTTGATATTCGTAGACGACCTGCAGCGTCCCTTGGCTCGCCTCGGCTTGGTACGGGGTGTAGGCCGTGTAGAACTCCGACCGCGACGCGATGGCATCGACGACGCTCGGGATAAAGTGGTCGTATGCCCCGCCGCCGAGGAAGCAGACCGCGTCGGTGGCGCTTTGATTCTTGTTCGCCAGGGCCTGCATGTGGGCCGTGAGTTCGATCTCCGTGAGCGCCGGCGGGATGTCGAGCATGCGCTGGAAACGCAGGTGCGCCGGGATGTTGGCGAAGAGGCTCTCGACCGTCGGCACGCCGATGCGCGCGAGCATCGCGGCGACGTCTTCCGGGGTGTTCAGGACGTATTCGGACATCGTGAGACCAGTGCGGAATTCGGAGTGCGGAATGAAAAGCGCGGAGTGTCGTCGTTCGATTGCGCGTTTTCTACTCCGCACTCCGAATTCCGAACTCCGCACTTCGGCCTAGTGGCCCGCGATCTGGGCGTCGTACTGCCCCGCGTCGAGCAGGTGATCGAGGGAAACATCCGGGGCCACTTTCAACTTCAGCAGCCAGCCGGCACCGAATGGGTCTTCGTTGACCAACGCCAGATTGTCGAGCGCCGCTTGGTTCACCTCGATCACTTCGCCCGGCAGCGGGGAGTAGATCGACGACGTGCTTTTCACGCTTTCGATGACGCCGATCTCCTCGGACTCGCGGACGGACTTGCCGCGCTTGGCGAGCTCGAGGAACGTCGGTTCGGTCAGTTGCTCGACGGCGAATTTCGACACGCCGACGGTGGCGATGTCGCCGTCGAGCTTCACCCACTCGTGCGTCGCGGCGTAGCGCAGATCGGTCGGATTCGTCATGGTGTCACTCCGGGCTAGGCTTTCGGTCGGGTGTAGAACGGCAGGGCAACGACCGTCGCCGGCACCTTGGTTCCGCGGAGATCGGCGAGCAACTCGGTACCGACGGGCGCGAATCGCTTCGGCAAGTACGCCATCGCAATCGACCGCTGCAAGTGCGGGACATAGCTCCCGCTGGTGACTTCGCCGAGCGCCGATCCTTCTGCGAAGAGCATGGCCCCCTCGCGCGCGGCCCGTTTGCCTTCGAGCAAAATGCCGACGCGTTCGGGCAGCGCCGGCAAGCGATTCAGCAATCCCGTGCGGCCCAGGAACTCGCCTTTGTCCATCTTCACGGCCCACTCGAGCTTCGCTTGGATCGGGTCGATCTTCTCGCTCAGCTCGTGGCCGTACAGCGGCATCGCGGCTTCCAGTCGCAAAGTATCCCGCGCCCCTAGCCCGCACGGCACGGCACCCTTGGCGATCAGCGCATTCCAAAGCGACACGGCCAGCGCGTTGACGATGACGATTTCGAATCCGTCTTCGCCGGTGTAGCCGGTGCGGCTGACCGTGACCGCGTGCCCGCTCCACGTCGTGTGGCGGACGCTGTAGTATTTCAGCGCGCTCACATCGTCGGCGAATAACCCATTCACCAACTCCGCGGAGTGCGGCCCTTGGATCGCCATCATCGCCGTTTCAAAGGTGTGATCGATGACCGTGCAGTCCATGTCGCCCAAGTGGGTGTGCAACCAAACGAGGATCTTCTCCCGATTCGCCGCGTTTACCACGGCTTCGAGGTGATCGGTGAACCGGTAGACGAGGATATCGTCGAGGATGCCGCCGCGGTCGTTGAGCAGCAAGCCGTAGCGCACTTGCCCGGCCCGCATGGTGGCCACGGAATTGGTGAAGACCAATTCGAGAAACGCCAACGCATCCGGCCCGGTGAAGCTGAGCCGGGCCATGTGGCCGATGTCGAACAACCCGGCGCCGCCGCGCACGGCTTTGTGCTCCTCGATGATCCCCGCGTACTGCACGGGCATGTCCCAGCCGGCGAAGGGGACCATGCGGGCGCCGCGGGCCACGTGCCACGCGTGCAGCGGTGTGCGGAGGTCGGCCATGGCGAAACCCCGGTGGGGAAAAGAACGCGGGGCGGTCCCCGTTGGGAACCACCCCGTGAAGGCAGTGTAGGCGCGGTGAATTGGAAAGGCGAGCCGGCGGCGTGAGCCGCCGGATTCTGGTTCGCAACTCAGAATCCGGCGGCTCACGCC
>JAYTBD010000069.1:0-5788 GCA_043737155.1 Fimbriiglobus sp.
TCCCCTTGACTTTCCCATAGGCCGACGCGATAGTTACTCCGTCGGATGGGGCGAATGGCGAAACCCGAGCGCATCATCCGACCAATACACAAGCCAATAAGCCCGCCGGAACGCGCGTCCGGGAGGAAGGAGGCCGGAGAAACTCCCCGCGGGGGTCGTTTCCCCGGCCTTCTTTCGTCGGAGACCGAAAGCGAGAATCGATGGCGGAATCGACGGCCAAACCGTTCGTGCGGCTCCGGCAATTGCTCCGGCCGGAGCGGCGCGACATCGGCGCCGTGATCGTCTTCGCCATGGCCATCGCCGTGCTCTCGTTGGCGACCCCCATCGCCGTCGAGGCGCTGGTCAACACGGTTTCCTTCGGCATTCTGCTCGGGCCGGTCGTGGTCCTCGCGGGGGTCTTGATGGGTTGCCTCGGCTTGGCGGCGGCCATCCGCGCCATGCAAGTCTACGTCGTCGAGTGCATCCAGCGGCGGCTGTTCGTCCGCGTGGTCGCCGACTACGCCCACCGCTATCCCCTCCTGCGCGAAGAGGCCTTCGACCGGCGCTACGGTCCCGACATGGCCAACCGATTCTTCGATGTCCTCAACATCCAAAAATCCTTGGCGTTCTTGCTGCTCGAGGGGGTGGCGCTCGTCGTGACCGCCGTCGTCGGCATGGTCGTCTTGGCGTTCTACCACCCGTTCCTCCTCGGCTTCGACCTCTTCCTGATCCTGCTGATCGCGTTCGCGCTCTTCGCCCTGGCCCGGGGCGGCGTCCGCACCGCCTTGCACGAGTCGCACGCCAAGTACGAGGTCGCCGAGTGGCTGGAAGAACTCCTGCTGCGCCACCGCGCCTTCAAATTCGACGGCGGGCCGCAGCTGGCGGTCAAAAATGCCGATCGACTGGCCGGCGAGTACATCGCGGCCCGTCGGGACCACTTCCGGATCGTGTGGCGGCAAACGGTATTCGCCCTCGGTCTGCAGGTCGTTGCCAACACCGCGCTGTTGGGGTTGGGCGGCTACTTGGTGATCAACCGCCAATTGACGCTCGGCCAACTCGTCGCGGCGGAGTTGATCGTCTCGCTCATCGCCGCGTCGGTCGCCAAACTCGGCAAGTACGCCGAAGCCTATTTCGACTTGATGGCCGGGGCGGAGAAGGTCGGCCTCGTGACGGATTTGCCCTTGGAGCGCGAGGGGGGTGAACTCCTCCCGGCCGGCGCGCGGGGCATGTCCGTGACCGTCCGCGGAGTCGCCGGGGCGTCGCATCGGTCGTTGCCGACTCCGCCGGATTGGTCCGTGGCTCCCCACGAGCGGGTCGCCATCGTGGGTCCGTCCGGTTCCGGCGCGACCACCCTCTTCGAAATGCTCTGCGGGCTGCGCGATCCGGATCACGGCGTCGTCGAAATCGACGGCGTCGATCTCCGAGGGATCGCATTGGAGTCGTTCCGGGAACGGGTCGCGCTGGTCGGAGGCCCCGGTCTCTTCACCGGGACGGTCGCGGAGAACCTCCGCGTCGGACGCGAGCACCTCGCCCCGGCCGATCTCCGCGAGGCCCTGCGGCTCGTCGGATTGTTCGAGACCGTGCAGGCTTGGCCGGAGGGACTCGAAACTCCGCTGACCCCCGAGGGCGGACCGTTCTCGGCGGGCCAAGCCGGGCGGTTCCTCCTCGCGCGGGCGCTCGTCGGTCGGCCCCGCCTGCTGATGCTCGACGGGGTCCTCGACAGCGTCGACCCCCGGGACTGCCCGGAGCTTCTCCCGGCCTTGTTCGACCGCGCCGCGCCGTGGACGCTGCTCGTCGCTTCGATGAACCCGGCCGTGATCGGCCGCTGCGACCGGATTATCGCCGCCGGAGAAACGGACCGATGAACGCCACTTTCGGAACGGACCCGCATTTCGCATCGCTCCGCTCGGTCCGCACGCCCGTGCCAGCCCGGTGGTTCGCACGCCTGCTGCTCGTGTTCTTCGCGTTCTCCCCGGTCGCGTTGGCGCTCGTCCCGTGGCAACAAACTCTGCGCGGTCGGGGCCAAGTCATGGCCTATGCGCCGACCGAACGCAAGCAGGTCGTGACGGCCCTCGTCGCCGGCCAAGTCCGAAAATGGCACGTCGTCGAGGGCACGAAGGTCAAGACGGGCGACGCGATTGCCGATATTGACGATAACGACGCCGGTTTCTCCGAGCGATTGGAGTTCCAGAGGAAGTTCCTTAACGGGCGCCGCAAAGCCGCGGAGGAAGAAGTGGCCGAGCAGAACCGCGCGGTCGAGGCCCAAGAGAAAGCGGCTTCCGCCGCGGTCGGGGCGGCGCAGGCCAACCGCGACGCGGCGGCGCTGTTGGTCGAGGTGGCCACGCAGA
This sequence comes from Fimbriiglobus sp., assembly GCA_043737155.1. Lineage (GTDB taxonomy): Bacteria > Planctomycetota > Planctomycetia > Gemmatales > Gemmataceae > JALHQU01. Next base: position 2,328 of record JAYTBD010000069.1, read on the forward strand.
GCCGCAAGAACGCCGAGTTCGCCTCCGCATTCGAGCGGGGTCGCTTCGAGATGTTCGACCGGCTCTTCAAAGACAAGAAATTCGGGGGCTTGGAGTCGGAACTGAGCCGGGACGAAGCCAAAATGCGGGCCGACCGCGGGGCGACCGATGTGACGCGGGCGGTGGCCGAGGTCAAGCGCGCCGATGCGACGCTGTTGACCGGCGAATCGCTCGTCGTCCAAGCGCAGGCCAACGGATTATCCACCGTGGCGATGACGCGGCGGGATCTGCGCCGCGCCGAGCAGAACGGGTTCGCGGTCGACCGCGAGATCCAAGAACTCGACACGCGGATCGAGCGCTTCAAAGCCCGATTCGTGAAGGCCCCGTGCGACGGCGTCGTATTCCGCATCTCGGCGGACGGCCAAGTCGGGCAGTCGGTGAAGGAGGGCGATGAACTGGCGGTGATCGTCCCCGATACGACCGATCGGGTGGTGGAGCTGATGATCGACGGCGTCGATGCCCCGCTGATCGCGGCCCATATGGAACAGGTCGGGCGCGGGCCGCACGTGCGGCTCCAATTCGAGGGTTGGCCGGCGGTGCAGTTCGTCGGTTGGCCGTCGGTCGCGACCGGCACGTTCGGCGGCAAGGTGCGGCAGATCGACCCCACCGACGATGGCTTCGGGCGCTTCCGCATCTTGGTGGAGCCGGAAGAAATGTTCGAGGGCGACCGATGGCCGGAAGGCCTGTACCTCCGCCAAGGGAACCAAGCGGTGGGCTGGGTCTTCCTCAATCGGGTCACACTGGGCTACGAACTATGGCGGCAATTCAACGGATTCCCGCCGGTCGTGGCCCCCAAAGCGCCCGAGAAAAAGGACGGCGCCAAACCTCCCAAGGTCAAACCGCGATGACCCCACGGCTCGTCGGCGGCCTCTTGCTGGTCGCCATCGCCTCCGGATGTCGCGGCTCCGGAGATCCGCCCACCGATCCGATCCGACCGCCGCCAGCGTTGGCGTTGGCTTCTCCACCGCGCATCTCACCGGTCCCTCCCACCGTCGTACTCGCCGCCGGTGCCGAACCGGCCCCGCCGCCGAAAGTCGGGGACGAACCACCTGGCGGACCCAAGTCGGCGCCCGCTCTCCGCGGGGGTGCCGCGAGCGTCGGCGGACCGCTGGCGCTCGAGGAAGTCTTGATTTCCGTCGAGGCGAACTACCCGTTGCTGCGGGCCGTCGAACAGGAGCGCGCCATCGCCGGGGGCCGGCTCGTCTCGAGCTTGGGGGCGTTCGACCTCAACTTGACGAACGGGGTCGAAGGTCAAGGGACCACGTACGACAATCTCCGGACGACCGTCGGGGCGAGCCGGGGTCTGCCCTTCGGCGGGTTGGGCGCGTTCGCCGGTTACCGCAGCGGACTGGGCGACTTCCCGACGTACAACCTCGGGCAGAAGACGGCCGACGGGGGCGAGTTCCGCGCGGGCCTCAGCTTCCCGCTGCTGCGCGACCGGGTCATCGACCGCCCCCGGGCCAACGTGCAGCAGGCCCGCCTCGACATCGCGATCGCCGAACCGGTGATCGAACGGCAGCGCCTCGATTTCCAACGGTCCGCGGCGCGGGTGTACTGGAACTGGGTCGCCGCCGGACGGCGGCTCAAGGTGGCCGACAATCAGGTGAAGCTCGCCGCGGATCGCGACGAACAGTTGAAAGCGCGCGTCGAAGTCGGCCCGGTCGCGAACATCGAGCGGATCGACAACCAGCAAAACATCGCGCTCCGCAACGGCGTCTTGGTGCAAGCGCAACGCGGGTTCCAGCAAGCGACCGTGGAGCTATCGCTGTTTCTGCGCGACGCGTTCGGCGCGCCGACCCTCGCGGGAGCCGACCGGCTGCCCGATTTCCCCACCATCCGCCCCGTCGATCCGGACAAGTTCGATTCGTCGCTCCGGACGGCGTTCGAGAATCGCCCGGAACCCCGGCGGCTCGGCCTCCAGCGCCAGCGGGCGCTCGTCGAACTCCGGCTCGCCGAGAACCAGACATTGCCGAGCTTGAACGCCGTGGTCGCGGCCTCGCAGGACGTGGGTTACGGCAGAAGCTCCTTGTCGGGCTCCAACGGATTGGACCGGACCACCGTGAGCGCCGGGTTGGCCTTTCAACTCCCGGTGCAGCGCCGGGAGGCACGGGGCCGAATCCTGCAAAGCCAAGCCCAACTCGCCCAAATCGAGCAGCAACTCCGGTACGCCGAAGATCTCGTCCGGGCCGACGTCCAAGATACGTTCTCGGCGCTGGAGCGGGCGTTCGAGTTCCACGACCAAGCCGCAAAGCGGGTGGAACTCGCCCGGTTGGTCGCCCGCGCCGAACGGGAGCAACTCCGTCTCGGCCGCAGCGACGTGCTCCGGGTCACCCTCCGCGAGCAAGTCGCGTTCGACGCCGAGGTGGTCGAAATCGGGGCCAAGCAAGATTACTTCCGCGCGCTCGCCGATTTCAAAGCCGCCCTCGGCATCTGGGGCGATTGATCGATTGCGGAGCGCCTCGGCTATCGAGGAGACCTCACCCCCCCCGGCCCCCTCGCCGAAGCGGAGAGGGGGTGACTCCGATTCGCGGAACCCGAGCGAGTTGTGCTCGTGGAGCGTTGCGGCTGAGTCGTTAGCCGGACGCGCCGGCGACGGAGTTCAATCGCGCAAGGCGGAATGCGAGGGACACCGAGATTCCCCACTCCGCCGCCGGCGCGTCCGGCTGGTATATTCCCTCTAGCCACTCGTCCCCACTCCGTTTTGGGATGTGGCCAAGACCGCGCGAAGGATGAGGCCGTCGTCCGGCTCGGTTCCCGAAACCGCTTGTTAGTTGGGCCCGCCTCCGCGTTTGGCCGACCCCAGCTCGAACAGTCACCCGGGCCGCCGAGCCCCCGGGGTCGAACTCGACCGCCGCGTCGCCGAAAACCCCAAATGGAAGGAGATGGACGACGTCCTCCGGTCGATCCCCGGCGTCGGGCCGCAGACCGCGCGGACCCTCATCGGCCAACTGCCCGAACTCGGACAGGTCGACCGCAAGGTCATCGCCCAGCTCGTCGGCCCGGCCCCCGTCGCCAACGACAGCGGCGCGACCGAAGGGAAACGCCACATCGTCGGCGGCCGCAAGCAGGTCCGCAACGCGCCGGACATGGCGGCGATCTCGGCCATCCGCCACAACCCGGTCGGCAAGGCGCTGTAAGCCCGCCTGCGCAGCCAAGGCAAGGAGGCCAAGGTGGCCCTCATCGCCTTGGCCCACAAGCTCGAGACCATCGCCGACGCCATGGCCAAAAGCAAAACCCCGTGGCGACACTCGATGGTCGCCGAAAGCACTTGACTTCCAACACAGTCACTGACAAATCGATTCAGCTGCAATGCACCACTAGAGGCACACCTTGAGGGGCGAGGTGCGGATGTAGCATCCGGCGAAAGCCTCGGGTACACTGCTCCCCCGCCCTCCCCGGAGTTCGCCCATGTCGGCACCGGT
>JAYTBD010000070.1:0-2303 GCA_043737155.1 Fimbriiglobus sp.
GCTGCGGCCCCGGACGGAAATCGTGCTCGAAGTTATCTGCCTGTTGGCGGTTCCTCCGTTATCCCATCGAGAAATTGGTCCAGGCTGAGGGTGGGCCCCGGCATATCGGCGCGGGTTTGAATCGTCGCGCGCCAAGCGGGATCGTCGGGGATCAATGTCCCGGGATGCACCGTGTCGGGGGTCAGATACCCGACCGTCTTGTTCGTAGAATTTTGAATCGAGTACCCCAACGCCCCGCGGGTCTCGAAGATCTCGGTCGCCAACTCGGCCAAGAGCTGCGCTTTTTCTTCGGGGCCGCAAGTCGCCAACGCCTGTTTCATCAGTTCGGACATGGTCGCATCCTCCCGCCATTCAACCCTCTCAAGTCGATTCTAGCAGATGTCCGATTCGACCGGGACCCAACTCGCTTTCCCGCGATTTTTCCGCCACTGTCATCCCCATGTCCCATACTTCCCCCGGTCGCTTAATTTCCCGCGTCCGTCCCGTTCGGGGGGTCGTCGTCATGCTCCGTAGTCTCGTCGTTCCGCTCGTCATCCTCGGCCTGCTCGGGGGCGGGGCGTACCTGTTCCTATTCAAGGGCAAAGACACGCTCCGCTTCGCCAAGGGGTACAAAAAAGCGGACACGCCGCAGGTCGCGGCGGACATGTTCACCAAGGCCATCAAGGACCGCGACTACGAGATCGCGTCCGACTACGCCACCAAAGATTACGCCGAGCAACTGAAGCGCGGGCACAAAGCCGCCAACAAGATGGCGACCCAACTCGACAACATGATCTACCAGATGGAGAAGCGCGACTTCCTCCGCGACGAGAGCAAGTACGCCCTGTTCCAACTCGACCCGTTCTACAAGGATTTCACCATCGTCGTCGGCAAAGAGGCGGGAGACAAAGCCGAGGCGCTCATCACCTTCAACCTGCCGTTTTTGAAAGGCGGCCAACCGAGCGCCGGCAGTTGGCAATTGAAGCCGGAGATGTTCCAGACGTTCATCTACGACCTCGGCTTCAGCAGCCCGACCACCGTCGTCGTGCCGATGGTGAAGGACAAGGAGGGGTGGAAGTTGAACTTTCCCGCCCACACCCCGCTCCAGTTGCGCGTGGCCTACATGAACGAGAAGCACATGCACTACTTCAACGTCTACGAGATGCTCGATCAAGACGTGAAGAACGACCCGACGACGCGGGAAAACACCACGGAGCGGTTGAAGACCGAACTCCAGAAAGCGGCGAAGGAATAACGCTGCCGGCTCGAAAATACGGCATCGACCGAACGTTCACCAAACCTTCACGCCGGTGCGGTTGTCCCTCTCGAGGCCGGCGGTAAGATTTCCCTTCCCCGCCGACCTCGGAACTCCCCCATGCGTTCGCTCCGCTCCGCCTTCGGTTTCTTTCTTTTGGCCGCGCTGGCCTGCTCCGCGGGGTGCGGCGGGTGCAACGGCTCTAACTCGGGCGGCCGCATCACCGCCGGTGGCGCCACCTTCGTCGACCCGATCATGCAGAAGTGGGCCGAGGAATACAACAAGATCGCCAAAGTCGAAATCGACTATACCGCCCAAGGCTCCGGCTTCGGCATCAAGCAGACCACCGACAAGAACTTCGCCTTCGGTTGCTCGGACGCACCGATGAATCAGAAGGAACTCGACGCGGCCAAAGCCGCCGGCGGCGACGTGATCCACCTGCCCGTCACCATCGGCGCCGTCGCGATCGTCTACAACGTGCCGGGCGTCAAGGAGCTCAAGCTCACGGGCGACCTCCTCGCCGGCATCTATCTGCGCAAGATCACCAACTGGAACGACCCCGCCCTCGCGGTGCTCAACCCGGGTCTGCCCGACCTGGCGATTACCCCCGTGTCGCGCGCCGAGGACAGCGGCACCACCAGCATCTTCACCGAGTATTTGTCGAAGGTGAACGCCGAGTTCAAAAAAGACATCGGCACCAGCAAGAAGCCGACGTGGCCCAAGGGGGGCATCGGCCAACAGGGGAGCGGTGGCATCGCCAGCCACGTCGCGGCCAATCCCGGCTGCGTCGGCTACGTCGAACTCAGCTTCGCTAAGACGGCCAACCTCGGCTATGCGAACATCAAGAACCGCAAGGGAAATTTCGTGACCCCCGAGGCCGGCGCGGTCACCGCCGCCGCGGAAGCGGCCGCGTCCGAGACGCCCACGACTCTCCCGTATACCCTGCACGAACTCACCTTCTCGTTGACCGACACCAACGGCGACAAAGCCTACCCTATCGTCGGCGTCAGTTACGCGCTGCTGTTCACGAAGCCCCCGGCGGATAAAGGCGGCAAGCTCGTCGCGGCCT
>JAYTBD010000071.1:0-2302 GCA_043737155.1 Fimbriiglobus sp.
CCGAGCGATTCGCCTCCGGACGCCAGTTGATGCGCCGCGTCGCCGGGGCCAGCGACTACGATTACATCGTGATCGACCGGCACGTCGTCGACCCGCTGCTCAACGACCTCTTGGCGCAACTCGCGGCGGACGCGAACGCGGCCCGCCGGCCCGTCTTCGTGATCGCTTCCACCGATGTGACGAAGCCCGTCCCGTTCGAACATCTGCTGCTCCGCCTGGCGCTGTTGATCGCCGCGACGGAAACCGAAGATGTCAAAGTCCCCGAACCGTACGTCCGGGATCCGAATCGCATACTCGATGACCCCGAAAAACTCCGGCTCGATACCATGGAGCGGCGCGACAACAAGATCGGCGATCTCGCGGGGTACCGCATGAAACGGATTCTCAGGCTGATCGATGCCGCGGACATCGCCACCTCCGTCGATTTGGCGACGCGCATCGACTTGCGCATCACGCAACTCACCTATGCGGTCTTGATGGCGGAGTACAAAGCGACGCCGACATCGGCCCCGAAAACGGTCGGCCAAGCGCGGACGACGAGCAGCATCGTGCAAAATCGCAAGGAACTCGATCGGGCCGTGAGCCTCGTGAAGGACACCGACAAACTGACGACGCTGATCGAGCGGCTCGAATCCACGATGAACGAAACGCAAAAAGCGAAGTTCGAAGCGCTCCGCGAACGGGTTCTCGCCGAAGATCTGGGACTGGAACCGGATACGGCGCGCGATCTCGAACTCGAAGCCGCGATCCAGAAGCAGATCCGGTTGTACCCATCGGTCCGCGTGTACCCCGAGCCGTATTCGGCGTATAACGTGAAACGCGTCCTCGAAATGATCGCCGACCCGGCCTCCCAGCCGCGCGACCCCGCGGAAAAGAAAGCGAGTGCCAAGCAAGCCGCCGAATGGCTCCGCAAGCTGGCCCTCGAAGAAGTCACCGGCTACGACATCAAACCGGCCGAGCCCGAACTCCGCAAAGCGCTCGCCGACGACGAGCTTGCCCCCGATGCGGCCGAGTGCCTCGCCCGCATCGGCACCGGCACCGCCCAGCAAGCCCTCGTCAATTTGGCTCTCCAGCCCGAGCGGCCACCGCCCATCCGGTTGAAGGCGACCGACGCGGCGATCCGCAATGTCCAAGGCTTCGGCAAACTCACCTCCGAAACGCTCGGGGCGCAAGCCGCGATGGTCGCCGGGGCGGAAGCCGACGCGGGACTCAAGGCCAAGCTCGGGGTACTGGCCCGCCTCGTGGCGACGACGCCCCCCGACTTCGGGGCGATTATCCAGAGGTTTCCGGTGGTCGTCCCGGCGCCGGCCGTCAAACCGATGCCGCCCGCCGATCCGAAAGACCCCAAAGATCCCAAAGTTGAGCCGAAAGATCCGAAGAATTGACGGCGCAAGTTCCGCGGAGGGTTCCGTTTCCCTCGAAACGGCTCCCGTCCTCCGCAGGATCTCGCTATGAACTCCACCAAACAACCGAGTCTCGCCGACCTGACCAATCGGGCCATGATCGCCCGGACTGATCTCAAGGACTACCAAGAGTTTGCGGGCGATGTCGAACCGCACGATGTGGTTCCGGGAATCCGCGTCGATGCCCGCGCCGCGTGGATCGACGCCCAACTCGCGACGCAACTGCTCGGCTCCGGTTCCGAAATCGCGACTCAGCCGGCCGATTGGGCGGCGTTCGTCGGGACTTGTCCCCCCCGCTTGGGAATTCCGCTGGCCACCGGGCAGTTCCCGCAGCGTCTCCGTGACGTGTCCGGCCTGTTCGCCGCTAAACTTGTCGAAGCGATTTCACCGGCCGAGGCCGCATTCCAAACTGGAACGATCAATTCCGATGCTTCCCAAATCAACCAGCGCGCCGCCGCGCTGTGGTTGAACGGCAAGCGGGAAGACGCGCTGGCGATGTGGGAAACCCTACCCGTCGGACCGGTGGCTTCGTTCAACGTCGGCATGGCTCTTCTGATGCTCGGTCGGTCGAAATCGGCCGTTCCGCATCTGGCATCCGCAGTTGATGCATTACCGGAAGCGTCGAGTTGGAAACACCTTGCATCACTTTACCTTTCGGTCGCCCGAGTTCGCGGCTGATTCGTCCAGTTGTTCCATTCGTCTTATTCGTCCACGCCGGGGGGTGTCGCGCCGCCGGACGAATCAATTCACTACTCCGATTTAAGCCGTTTGATACGATAACCCGCTATGGGCAAGGCGCGCGAGCGGGGCAGCAACGACGAACCGGTCGTGACGACGATCTGCCGGAACCGCCGCGCATCCCACGAGTACGAACTGCACGACACCATCGAATGCGGCAT
>JAYTBD010000072.1:0-2301 GCA_043737155.1 Fimbriiglobus sp.
CCCGGCGCCGGAATCCAACGACGCTCCACCCACTCGAAACGCGTCCGAGTTTCCGAATCCGGGCACCCACGAGGGGTGCCCCTACGCTTCCGAACTTCCCCAAGGTGTCCCATGGCCATCCAGATTCTCTCCGATCTCAAAGTCCACCTCGGCGTCACCGGCACCGCGGACGACGCGCTGCTGACCCAATTGCAAGGGGCCGCCGATTCGTTTGTCGATACCGCCTGCGGGCGGAGCTTCGTCGGCGGGACCTTCACCGAGGACCACCCCGGCGGCGGGCACCTCCTCTTCCTGAAGAACTTCCCCGTCGCGGCCGTGAGCAGCTTGAAAGTCGATGCGACGCGGGTGTTCGCGGCCGATTCGCTTTTGGCGGCGACCCGGTACGTCGTCCACGCGGACCGCGGTGTCATCGAACTGCTCGACGGCACCTTCATACCGTCGCTGCCGGGGTGGAACGTCGGCGCCGACGCGTTCCCCGGCGCCGTGCGGGTCGTGTACAGCGCGGCGACCGGCGCGATCCCGGCGGCCGTGAGCCAAGCCTATTCGGACCTCATCGGGCACTGGTATCGCCAGACGAAGACGCACGTGTCGACGGGCCAATTGAACCTCGTCGAAAGCGCCGGCACCGTGTATCCGTGGGGCCAATCGAGCGGATTCAAGATCCCCGAAGGCGTGCTGGCGCTGCTGCGACCCTTCCGCTCACCGGTGATTTGAGGGGGTCGCCGAGAATGCTCACAAATAGCTCTCGCAATCGTCGCGCGGCGCCGGTAAGTTATTCCCACTCTCTTTTTATTCGATTCCTCGTCGGGGAGTTCCGCCATGTCCGTATCGAGTCGCAGATCGGCGTTCACGCTGATCGAACTGTTGGTCGTGATAGCGATCATCGCCATTCTGATCGGCCTGCTGTTGCCGGCGGTGCAGAAGGTCCGCGAAGCGGCCGCCCGCATGAAGTGCAGCAACAACTTGAAACAGATGGGCCTCGCCGCTCACAACTACGAGTCTTCGTTCCAGACCTTCCCGCCTTTCATGGGACCGGGAGGGGGCAGCCGGGCGTCCAACCAAGCGATCATACTGGCGTACGTGGAGCAAGCCAACAAGTACAACCAGTTCGACCTCTCGAAAGACGTCCACTCCCACTCGGCCAACTTCAATGCCCAGCTTCAGGATGTGCCCATTTACCTGTGCCCGTCGGATTCGTCCTCGTCCACCTACACCAGCGGTGCCGGACCGGTAGGCCGATCGAACTACTTCGGCTGCATCGGTTCGTCGGGCGACCTGCGGGCGAAGGGTGCTCAGACCGAAGGGATATTCACCTCGTCCCTCGCCGAAGCCCTCCTGCCCGTCCAGCCGAAAGGGGTGACCATCACGGGGATCACCGACGGCACCAGCAACACCGCTCTGTACGCCGAGGTGCTGCGGTCCACCCAGGTCGCCGGGGCGACCGCCGTCGATTCGAACACCCTCGTACGCGGGCCGGCGTTCGGCGGGACCGCCTTGGTCGATGGCCGGGCCGTCCAAGGGTGCGACGGATCGGGAACCCTGTCGGCCCGGTTCAACTACGTGGGCCACCAGTATTACCGGAACATCTTCATGACGACCGTGTACAACCACACGCTGCCGCCGAACTGGAATCGCCGGGTGTCGACCGCGCAGAAGTACAACTGCACGAGCGGGACTTCGCTCACCGTCATGCACTTGGCGGCCTCCAGCAATCACACCGGCGGGGCCAACGTGGTGTTCGGGGATGGATCGGTGCGATTCCTGAAGGACGGTATCGACTTCGCAACTTGGCGCGCCGTCGGCACGATGAGCGGCGGGGAAGCGGCGACCACCGATTGACCAACTCCGGCTACTCGCGCGAAGTCCGGTCGCGTCCGCGCGGATCTCCCATTCTACATCCCGGTGGCCCCATGATCGCCCGCTGCATCGCCGTCCTGCTGTCCGCCGCGGTTCTCGGCTCGACCCCGGGGTGTGGGGAGACCCCCAAGACTCCCGATTCCTTGCCGATGGAGGAGCAATTCCAAGACTTGGGCGGGCTGATTCAAGAGTACCAGGACGCCAGGAAGAAGGCGCCGACCAAGGTGCAAGACCTGACCGAGTTCGAACCGGCCCACCCGCGCGGGTACACGTTGCTTTCCAGCGGGCAGGCGGTGTATGTTTGGGGTGTCGGCATCTCGAGCGGAACATCCGTTCTCGCCCACGAGAAGGATGCCGAACAAAAGGGCGGGTGCGTATTGCTGCAGGACGGATCGGTGAAAACCATGAGCGCATCGGAGTTCGCCGCGGCGCCCAAAGCGAAGA